>CALFUE010000049.1 GCA_937916345.1 uncultured bacterium | reverse complement strand
ATTGTTCTCATATCCTTTATCGGTATTTCTTCAAACAGCAGATTCTGCAGAACCTTCTGAATCTCACCAAGTCCCATAAGCTTAGGGGTAAGTTCATCAACAACGGCCGGATTGGATTCCTTAAGGTTGTCAATAAGATTCTGAACATCCTGACGAGTAAGAAGTTCAGCAATATGTCTTCTAATTACCTCTGTCAAATGAGTTGCAATAATTGAAGGAGGATCAACAACTGTATATCCCAGGCTTTCTGCCATCTCACGCTGAGATTCTGTAATCCATATTGCAGGAAGTCCAAAGGATGGCTCTGTTGTAGGTATACCTGCAATTTCTTCTTCAATATATCCGGGATTCATGGCCATATAATGATCAAACATAATCTCGCCTTCTGTAACCTGAATACCCTTTATCTTGATTATATATTGACTTGGATTAAGCTGAATATTATCCCTTAGACGTATTATAGGAACAACTGTACCAAGCTCTAAGGCAATCTGCCTTCTAATCATAACGACACGATCAAGTAAGTCTCCACCCTGATTAACATCAGCAAGAGGAATAATACCATATCCAAATTCCAGCTCTATAGGGTCTACCGACAATAGGGAGACGACATTCTCCGGTTTTCGTATCTCCTCTGCTTCGGACTCCTCCTGAGCCACCTCCTCTTGTATGGTCTCCTCTCCGATGGTCTTCTTCATTGACATACCTGCAACAATAAATGCTGCTCCAAAACCGGCAAACAGGAATATATTAAGAGGTGTAACAACACCTAATCCTATCAACACTCCACCAACAATAAAGAGTACCTTGGGAATTCCAAAGAGCTGTTTGATAAGTGTATCAGAGAATTCTTCATTCTCTTTTGCTCCTTTTGTAACAAGAATACCCGTTGCAAGAGATATCATTAGAGAAGGAATCTGAGAAGTTAATCCATCACCAATAGTAAGAACACCATATTGCGAAATAGCATCAGTAAAATCCATACCACCATTCATGACTCCCATTATTGTTCCACCAATAAAGTTGATAAATGTAATAATAAGACCTGCAGTAGCATCTCCCTTTACATACTTCGTAGCACCGTCCATGGCTCCGAAGAAGGATGACTCCTGCTGAAGCTTCTCTCTTCTGACCTTTGCCTCGGCATCATCGATAGCCCCCGTGGAGAGATCCGCGTCTATGGCCATCTGCTTGCCGGGCATGGCATCCAGTGTGAATCGCGCCGTAACCTCGGATACACGCTCTGAACCTTTATTTATGACTACAAACTGTACTATGATAAGCACCAAAAAGATAATAGCGCCTATGACGATATTACCTCCGCCCACGAAGCCCCCGAAGGTTCTGACTACATTTCCGGGATCACCGGTCGTAAGGATCAGCCTCGTAGAGGATACATTCAGTGAGAGACGGAATATTGTGGTAAACAACAGAAGTGTCGGAAAAAATGACATGTCCAGCACTTCCTTGGCAAAAAGGCTGTTGAACAGTACAACAAGAGCGACTGAGATATTAAAGCCCAGCAATATATCAAGCAGAAAGCTCGGTATTGGTACGATCAGGAATATGATGGCAGCCATAAGGTAGAGTGCTACCAGATAATCCTTTATATTCAAGCGTTTTATCAGCTCCATGACTGCCTCCTTTCCCAAAAGATCTGAAAATGTTATGCTGCGGGATTCTTCTTTTTGAATACTGTTACGAGAATGTTTGCCACTGCTTCATACAGCTCTATTGGAATATCCTCCCCCACTTCAACATTTGCGTAGAGGGAATGAGCCAGAGGCTTGTCCTCTACAATTTCTACATTATTTTCTTTTGCGATCTCCTTGATACGGGCAGCCACGTGATCCTTGCCCTTTGCCAGCACCTTTGGAGCGGACATTGCGCCGCCCATCTCATATTTCAGGGCAACGGCGTAGTGGGTAGGGTTCGTGATGACCACATCCGCCTGGGGTACCGAATTCATCATACGGCGCCTTGAGGCCTGCTGCATCCTCTGACGCTGCTGACCCTTTACCTGGGGATCTCCCTCGGAGTTCTTCATTTCGTCCTTTACTTCCTGCTTCGTCATCTTCATATCCTCGTGGAACTTCCTCTTCTGGTAGAAGAAATCCAGGGCAGCGATGATAAAATATACATAGCTGATGCGAAGCCCGGTCTCTATGACTGCCTCTCCCACATCCGCAATAGCGTCAAAAACCGAAACATTGTACATGAGAAAAATGTCTCCGATCTTTCCCGCCAGATATGTGTAAGCTATAACTGCGATGACACCCACCTTCAGTATGGATTTGAGCAGTTCAAAAAGTGTATCCTTTGAGAATATCCTCTTAAATCCGTTTAAGGGATTCATCTTTGAGAATTTGGGCTGCAGCGGCTTCGTGGTAACCTTGAAGCCCACCTGGACGATATTGGTGATAAGTCCCACCACGAGGGCAATTATCATAAACGGAAGCGCTATCCAGATGACACGCTCCATGGCATAGCTCACAAAACGAGAGGCGTCATAGCCGGTAAATTCTTTCTGGGAAGCCACCTCCTGTATATGATTGTAGATGTCGTAAAATATGCCGTAAAATCCGTCTCCCACATAGCCCATAAAAATACGCAGGGACAGGAAAAGCGCCAGCAGTCCGCCCGCCATTGATACCTCGCGGCTCTTTGCAACCTGACCTTCCTTTCGGGCGTCGCCGAGTTTTTTCGAGGTGGGCTCCTCGGTCTTTTCTCCGCCGGGTCCGTCCTTGGCGAAGAACTGAAGATCCATATATATTAAATTTGTCTTGATCTCAGGTTCTTGCATCGTAAAAGCCCTTTAATATATCAACAAACAAAGTTTTCATCTCCGTGGCAAGGAAATCAGCCACATAAGGCAGCAGAAACAGCGTGAGCATGATTATAACCAGACCTACGATTATCTTTATCTGCATTCCTACGGCGAACATGTTCATCTGGGGAGCAACCTTTGCCATCACGCCAAGCACCGCGTTCATAACCAACATACAGGCGAACACAGGCAGACTGATGCGAAATCCCAGCAGAAACAGATTCGTGATATATCCCAAAACAGCCTCGTACAGGTGATCCCACTGTACGACTATGCCTCCCACCGGCATCAGCTTGAAGGTGTCGCATATCGCGCTCACCACATAATGGTACATGCTGGTGGTCAGAAGCAGCAGCATGATGAGGTTATCGTACATGGTACCCGTAACCGAGTTCTGCTGCTGTGTCACGGGGTTATATTCCTGAGCCATGGAAAATCCGATATACATATCTATCAATGTACCGGCAAAGGTGATGATCGCGTCGCAGGCGTACAGAGCAAACCCTAACGACATACCCACCAGCGCCTCCTCCATCACGAGGAACCCATATTCCATAACTCCCTCATAATGCAGACCGGTCAGATCGGTATTCTCAAATACCAAAAGACTCACCATGGCGCAAAGCCCTATCTTTATACGACCCGGCACACCGGGAAGTCTGAAAAAAGGCGCAACCTGGAAAAAAGACACGACTCTGACCAGTATCATGAGATAGTATTCAAAATCAACTATCGAAAATGTAAAATTCAGCATTATACATAGATACTAAAATCGCTCCAGAGCTTTACCATGTATCCCGACATGTTATCAAGCATCCATGAGCCCAAAAGCATCAATGTGATGAAAACGCAGACGATCTTTGGCACGAAGGTAAGTGTCTGCTCCTGTATGCTGGTCACCGTCTGAAAAACAGATACCAGAAGTCCTATGATCAGGCTCACCAGAAGCGGCGGCAGCGAAGTCATGATTATGGTGTAGTAGGCATCCCTTGAGATGTCCAATACCTGTCCCTCTGTGATCATATAAAGCTCCTTTCCTTAAAAACTTCCCGTCAGTAGAAGGTCTTTACGAGATTTCCTATAACGAGATTCCAACCGTCCGCCAGCACGAAGAGAAGTATCTTGAAAGGCATGGAGATGGTGGTGGGCGGAAGCATCATCATACCCATACTCATGAGTACCGAAGACACTACCATATCTATTACAATAAAAGGTATATAAATCAGAAAGCCTATAATAAAGGCGCGTCTCAGCTCAGATATCATAAATGAGGGTATCAGCACCTCCAACGGTATATCATCGTTAGTCTCATAGGTGACACCTGCGATATCACAGAAGAGATCCACATCCTTTGTCTCGGTCTGGGGATACATAAATTCCCTAATGGGTTTTACCGCAGCCTCAAAGAATTCTTCCTGTGTGATCTCGCCGGCATCCATGGGCTTTATGGCATTCTCATTTATCTCGTTAAAGGTTGGCGCCATGATGAACAGCGTGAGAAAAATAGCCAGCCCCATCAGCACCTGATTCGGGGGTGCCGTCTGGGTGTTCAGTGCCGCCCTGACGAAATGCAGCACCACTATGATCCTGGTGAAGGATGTCAGCATTATGAGGATAGACGGCAAAAGCGATATGATGGTCAGCACCAGCACTATACGCACAGGTGTGGATATACCTCCGTTGCCATTGTCATAGTAGAGAGAAAAAGAGCTGTTCGCGGTCTCGGCAGCAGTCTCGGGATTTGCGTCCCTGGTGGCGTCGATTTCGAGATCCAGCCCTGCACTGGAAGCGTAGACAGTCTCCGAAAGAGTCATAAAAAATGCAGTCGCAGCAAGAAGCACTGCCAGAAGCAGGCTGATAAAAAGTATATTTCTCTTTTTACTGCTTATCGTTCGTACCATTATTCTTTTCCAACATTTTTTTCAGGGTGGCTGAAAAACTTCCGGTGCCGGCTTTAGTATCCGGCGTAATGCCATAATCTGTGATCTCATCCCTCGTAAGCTCACAGAGCAGTCTCATCTCTTCTTTGCCGATACCCACTACGAGATACCTGTTCTCTCCTGCCCGAATGATCGCTATGGAATTGTTGTTTCCAATGCGGATGAACTCACAGACCTCCAGATTTTTCTGGACGAAATTCTTTTTTTGGTAATTGCCGATCCACCTGGTGGTGTAGACAGTCACCACGAGCACCAACACAAAAATAAGAAGCACCGTAAAAAACTGCAATATGCTGTTGCCTGTACCCGTCAATAAAACCATGATCATTTTACAATATCGGTTATCCTAACACCGAAGTTCTCCTCGATGACAACAACCTCACCCTTTGCTACATATTTGCCGTTCACCAGTATATCAATGGGCTCACCCGCCAGTTTGTTCAGCTCTATGATGGTACCGGGCGCAAACTCCAGTATCTCGGAGATGGACTTCGATGTACGCCCCAACTCAACTGTGACATCCAGAGGAACATCCATGATGAGATCGATGTTTTCCTTTGCGAATACAGCCGAGAAATCTCCCATAAACGGTGAGAACTGAGCCTGCTGGACATTCACGGGCTGTCCCATCATAGATGGATCCATCATCGGTACTCCCATGGGTTGTCCCATCATGGGCTGAGTCCCCATCATACCTGCAGAAGCTGCTTCTGCAGGTTCTGCAGCAGCCTGGGCCGACTGCTGCGCCGGCGCAGATTCTGCAGGCCCAGCCTGGGCATCCGTGGCATCCTTTTTCATGTTGTTCATGACTGTGGACGTCATCTCACGAACAAAATCGTACGGATAAAGCTGCATGATCTCGGAATCCACCAGATCTCCGATCTCCATGCGGAAGGTTATTCTTACAAAATCACCTGAGAGGAACTCGTCAATGCTGCCCTCGTCTATTCCGTCTGTCATATCCACCAGATCTGCCTGGGGCGGTGAGATATCGATGGTCTTCGACAGCATTCCGGAAAGGGATGTGGCAGATGAACCCATCATCTGGTTCATGGCCTCGGATATGGCCGACAGATGCAGCTCTCCCAGCTCACCCTCAGTATTGGTACCGTCGCCGCCCATCATCAGGTCAGTGATGATCTTTACATCACTCTCCTTCAGAACCATGATGTTTGATCCGTTCAAACCAACCGTGTAGGCGATCCTGATGAATACGCAGGGTCTCTCATAAGCGGATGTTATATCCTCCCAGCGGCAATCCGTAACCACGGGTGTCGAGATCTCAACCTTTTGGTTTACCAGAGAAAAAAGTGTGGTCGCGGCCGTGCCCATAGAGATATTTGCTATCTCTCCTATGGCGTCCTTCTCGTCGTTGGTAAGTTTGTTTGGATTGTCACTTGCGCCGCTGTCGGAATCGTTGGTATTATTCAGAAGCGCATTGATCTCCTCTTGGGATAAAACTCCATCCATTTGTCTATTCCTCTTCTCTGATGATCTGTGTCACCCTGACAGCGTAGTTATCTCCGCTGGTACCGGGCAGAGCCTTAAATTTGCAGATATTGCTCACATATATCTCCAACTCATCTTCCACGGTATGATCCAGCTTTATGATGTCTCCGGGGGCAAGAAGCACAAAGTCCGAAACGGATATCGCACTCTTTCCCAGAACTGCCCTTATAGGCATGGGAGCATGCATCAGTATATTTTCGATAACATCATTATATTTTTCGTTATCCCTGTCCTGGATATTGGAGAACCAGAACTTGGTATTCAGGTTTTCTATGACAGGCTCCAGCGTGATAAAGGGAAGACAAATATTCATCATTCCTTCCACATCACCTATCTTGATATTGAGCATCACCATAGCGATCATCTCGCCCGGAGAAATGATCTGCGCAAACTGTGAATTGGTTTCTATACGCTCAAGTCTGGGGGTTATCGCCGCCACATTCTCCCACGGCTCAACCAGCAGATTCACGCAGACATTCATTATGCGCTCTATTATTATGAGCTCTATCTCTGAGAAATCCCTCTTTTTGTCCAGAGGTTCACCCACACCTCCCAGCATCCTGTCCACTATGGCATAACCTATACTGGTGGCCATCTCAATAATAATAGTTCCGGAAAGAGGCGCAAAATCCACGATCCCCAGACACACAGGATTTGACAGAGAATTGGTGAACTCGAAGTAAGTGATAGCCTCGGAGCTTATCACCTCAACCTGTATGTTCTTTCGCAGATATACCGGAAGATTGGTGGAAAGCAGTCTCCCATAGTGCTCAAATATAATCTCCAATGTGCGCAGGTGCTCTTTGGAAAATTTCGACGGTCTGGCAAAATCGTAGTCTTTGACCGTTTTTTCAGCTTCTTTTGTAAGCTCCTCCGCCGAAACCTCACCACTGGACAACTGTTGGAGGAGGCTGTCTATTTCGTTTTGGGAGAGGACGTCACCCATTTATATCACCTCCAAAGATGCCTGCCATTTAACCAAAGGTAGGATTCAACAGCACGTCAATGATAAAGTCGGAATCAAACATTCCCTTTATCTTTGCGAGGATCTCCTCTCTCGGAAGAGACATATCATTTTTTATATCCTCATAACGGTATCTTGTGATGATACCCTTCACCTCTTCCTTTATGAGCGCGGCGCGCTCCTCAATGAGGGGGCTCAATGTTTCATAATCCTCATTTGTCATATCGAGAACCAGTCCCACCGAGACAATTGCGTAATGCTCAGTACCATCCTCGGAATTCATGAGGTTTATGGTGAGCGAGTCATCCAGTGTCCGCACATCCATATCCTCGATCTTTACGGAGGTAAGGTTTGCGGCCCGCCCGCTGGACAGCTCCAGATCCAAGGCCGTAGCCACAGAGGTGATCAGGCTGTTTGCAGCCTGAGCCTGGGGAAGCAAGGTAAATACAACCAGAGCCGTAAGCACCAGATTCACAAATACCAATGCCAGTATCAGAACCGACATGAGATTTTTTTTCATATCCTTAATATCCTCCTCTAATAACGCCAGTTCATTATCTGACTTGAGTCAATCGGATACCGATACCGTAACCGCCTGAAGAAATGGTGCTAACGGTATCCGGCTCCAAATAGTTATTTCAGGTCAGAATTATATGAATTGTAAAGCTTTATCACAACTCTTCTGTTCAGAGCCCTGCCCTCCGGCGTGGTATTGTCCGCTATGGGCAGATAATCTCCCCGCCCCGAGGATTTTACCAGGGCAGGATTGAGCGAAGTATTGTCTCTCAGATAATCCGCCACAGTGAGGGCTCTGTACATTGACAGCACATTGTTGTCCTCGTATTTGCCCGAATGGATTGGCACATTGTCGGTATGTCCCTCAACTTCTATGATATTGGTCTTGAAATTGTCCAGTATCACGGCAAGCTTTTCAACCAGAGGCATCGCATCCTCCCTGACCTCCACCTGTCCCGAGTCAAAAAGTATGGCTCCGTTCAGGGTAAGCATGACATACTGGGCATTGAAGCTGGCTTCCACCTGATTCTGCAGCCCATAGAAGGACAATTGTTCATTGACCATATTGTAGATGCGCTCAGACTCGGTCAAGGCACGCCTCTCATATTCCTGCGTCAGCACATCGTCATCCATTTGCCTGGCCTGCTCGGCAGCCTGCTCAGCGCTCACGGCTTCCGTGGTATCACTCTGTTCTCCGCCGCCCCCGGCATTGGAATTAGTGCCTGACGCATCTCCGTTCTCACCTGCAGGAAGGTTTTCGCCCTCTCCCTCGGGATTTCCGGTTATGTCCGGATTTTCAGGGTTATCCGTGTGGGCGTCATTGTGGGTAGTATCCTCTATGATACCCTCATAGTCACTTGAGCCTTTTCCCATGGAATTGGCATCCGGCATATAAATTGTGTCGTACTGCTGCAGCTGCATCAGTCCGGATCCTATGGCATCCCCATCCATAATGGTAGCACTTCCGCCCTCTAAGACATTAAACCTGGTATGAAAGGATGCTATTATCAGCTCCATCTTTGCCTCGTCAATGGATGACATTGCAAACAACAGCACAAAGAAGCACAGCAGCAGGTTCATCAGATCGGAGAAGGTGGCCTGCCAGGCAGGGGCCCCTTTAGGCGGGTCTTCCTTTTTCTCCCTGGCCATTAAGCTTCACCTCCTCCTCCGCCACTGCCTACAGCGTCTCGACCTGAGGGTGGCAGGAAGTTCTTGAGTTTTTCTTCGATGGTATGAGGGTTCTCCCCTGCCTGTATCGACAACAGTCCCTCCACAACTATGGTGCGCATCTGCATCTCCATGTCATTGTTGACCTTGAGCTTTGAGCCTGCGGGTCCGCAGATGTAGTTCGCTATAACAGAACCGTACAGCGTGGTAAGAAGAGCAACCGCCATATTCGGTCCGATGGACGCGAAATCATCCAGGTTTTTAAGCATGTTTACCAGTCCAATCAGAGTACCTATCATTCCCCAGGCAGGACCCAGCTCTGCCCATTTCTCCCAGAATCCGATATTTTGCTTGTGTCTGGCCTCGGTACAGTCCATATCAGTCTCCAAAATGCCGCGAACCAGCTCCGGATCAGTACCGTCTACTACCAGCATCAGTCCTTTTTTGAGAAATGGGTCTTCTATATTCGAGGCAGTCTCCTCCAAAGCAAGGAGACCTTCCTTTCTGGCGACATTGGACAGATTTATTATGTTGTTTATCATCTCCGCGGGATTGTATCCCGGATCACTTATGGTCGCTCCAAAGGAAGAGAAACCGCCTATAACATCAGGTATCTTGTTTGCGCCTATCAAACCGGCAAGAGATCCACCGATCGTTATGATAACGGACGGTATATCGATGAAGTTTGGAAGTAAGGCAAAGCCACCATCTCCGGAAATGATACCGAATATGATCATGACCAAACCCAAAACTATACCAATAATTGTAGCTAAATCCATCAGTTTTCTCCAAATAAAAGCAAAAAAATTCTTTTGGCTTTAATTTTACTAGACTTAATTTTGTTTGTCTATACTTTTTATGCAAAAAATAAAAATCACAGCCATATATTTTGTAATATAGCTGTGACAGTAATACAATATCTTGTGGTTTTACCGCCTGAAACGTATCTGTTATCTTATAATGAACGACAAAAAAATTTTGTCGTTTACTATAATTAACGCTTCAGACTGATCAGTTCCTCCAGCATCGAGTCCGAGGTGGTGATGACTCTTGAGTTTGCCTGAAAACCACGCTGTGTAGTGATCATGGATGTGAACTCCGCCGCCAGATCCACATTTGACATTTCCAGCTCTCCTGTGGAGATTGATGAACCGTCCGCGGAAATCTCCACTCCGATGCCGTCGAAATCACCTGAGTTCAGGGTCGTCCTGTAGCAGTTGTCCCCGGTGGACTCTAGACCTGCAGCGTTGGCAAACTGCGCTACTGCGATTTGCCCGATCAGAGTCGTGTTACCGTTGTCATAGGAGCCGAATACCTTTCCGGAGTTGTCGACCGAAAGTCCGATGAGGGCTCCCAGCTTCTTTCCTTTTCCGTCCGAGTCCGCCAGATCTCCGCCCGACAGGGCTGCCGTAGAAGAACCGTTGTTGTTGTAGTTCAGCAGTGACGAAAAGTCAATGGTAATATCTTCAAAGCCATCGTAGCCTGCGTCCGTCAGCTTTGAGAGGTTCAGAGTCTGTGTTGTGTTTCCGGATGAACCGATGTATGACAGAGTACCGTCTACAGTGTCAAACTGGAGGTTGAATCCGTCGGAGGCAGGTGTGCGGATACTCCATGCTCCTGTGAACATAGAGTAACGGATAACCGCGTCAGCCGGGAGTTCCTCTGTGAAGATCGGTTCATCTGTATTGTTCGCCAGAGTCTTACCGTCTATGGTGGTATAGCCGTAACTGCTCATGATACCCGTATTCTCAATACCATAGGTATAAGAAAACGCGTTGTCAGACTCCTTAAACGTATTGGCTGTGGTTCCGTCAGGCACAAATACCGAAGCCCCCGTAGAAGTAGATGCCCTGGTAAACTCTATACCGCTCTCCAACTTAATCGTGCCGCCGGCCACATTTATATCATCCGGATCCCAGTAATAGATAGGTCTGTTGTCAAAGGGCGCCGCATCGGCATCCATGTTCAACTGTTCGGCCAGTTCCTGGATCTGCTCAGCCGTGTCAAAGACATAACCGGTATACTCGCCGGTTGAATCTGTAACCTCAGTTCCTATCTTGAGAAAATCCTTTATCGTAACAGTCTTCGTCAGTGAATAATCAGCGGCCTTGACCACATCATAACCACCTGTGGCATTGACCTTCACCTCATTGAATGTCCATGTATAACCGGAACCTGCAGTATCAGCAACCTTTGTATATTTTCCAAGGCCTACCACGGTTCCCGAAGCATCTCTTACCACAAGGGAATTTGTGAGGGTGTCTCCCCCCGTTGCACCTGCATAACCGGTGATCGCTTCAGGATCCGCCAGAAGATCCTGGATAGCTCCGGAAACAGTAGTTTTATTTGACATGAACTCAACTGTATATCCATCAGGAAGCGCCTTACTTCCAGTGAGCTGCAGGGCTCCGTTTATATCGTCCGCATCAAGCTTGTAGGTGTAAAGCCTCGTGTCGTTTGCAGAATCGTAAGCCGCCTTTGAGATCGCATCCTTGATGTCACTCTTGCTCTTTCCGGGCATGAAATTGTAATTGTCCGTGATATACACTCCGGATCCTTGAGTACTCTTCGCAGAGCCTGTTCCGAAGAGATCTCTCAAATTGATATCCGTAGTCAGAATGGAATCACCGTTCTTGTCGATGATATCCGTCAGATTAACGGTATACTCTCCTCTGGTGGGATCCTCGGCCTTGATGGAGAATCTGGCGGTGTAGGAATAACCCAGATTATCGTAGATATTCAGGTTCATGAGATAACCCTCAGCGCTGGATACCGTAGTCGAGTTATTGTCAACGACACCCGTACACTTCGCCTCTGTGGTGGCTTCCGGAGAGGATGTCTGATTGGCGGCACTCATGACCTTTAAGGCGGAAACCGTGTCTTTCC
>CALFUE010000048.1 GCA_937916345.1 uncultured bacterium | reverse complement strand
TCATAGGCGCCCCGCACTTCCGGCTCTTCCTCCAGTACACGCCGGATCTTCCGTGTCAGTTCGGGGTCGGCGCGGTGGCCGATGATGTCATCCAGTGTCTCTTTCATGAGTTCGATCCCGGACTTGATGATGAAGACCGAAATTACGACGCCGACCCAGGCCTCGAGGGAAAGCCCCGTCAGCAGGAAGATGACCGCCGAGGCCAGCACCGAGGCCGAGAGGATCGCGTCAAAGCGCGCGTCCTCCCCCGAAGCGATCAGCGCGCCGGAGTTGACCTTCTCTCCCTGGGTCTTGACATAGCGGCCCAGCAGAAGCTTTACCGCCACGGCGGCGGCGATGATAACGAGCGAAACCGTCGTATAGCTCGGGGTTTCGGGGCTGATGATCTTCCGGACGGATTCCACCAGGGCCGTGATCCCGGCATAGAGCACGATCGCCGAGACGATCATGGCGCTCAGGTACTCTATGCGGCCATGTCCGAAGGGATGCTTTCTGTCCGGTGCCTTCGACGCGAGCTTTGTGCCTATTATGGTGATAATGGACGACATTGCATCGCTCAGGTTGTTTACCGCATCCATAACAATTGCGATGGAATTCGACGCAAATCCCACGAATGCCTTGAACGCAGCGAGAAACACATTGGCTATTATGCCTGCCACACTGGTTCTTATGATAACCTGCTCCCTGTTTTCCAATGATCAGCCTCCTATATCGTAATTTTCAAACTTCTCGACTTCTTCAAGGAAATCTTCCATAGCTGTGGAAGCGCTCGAACCCGGGCTGCTCCCTCCGCTTCCCGGAGCCGGGGAAGCATCTGACGGAGCAACAGGCGCCTCTACTACAGGGGCTTCTATTTCAGGTACCGTAACTTCAGGTTCATCAACCACCGGCGTCTCGACCCCGGGCACATCCACGGCAGGCTCGTCCACATAATTTTGCTGTTCTTTTTTTGTCTCTCCCGAATCTTCGGAATCATGTATTACCTGTATGGTAGTGGATGTGATGTTTCCTGTATCATCCGTTATTCCGGCAGAAGAGTCCGTTCCGTCGGTCTCCAGCTCCCGCATTATATCATCCGCATCCATCACTTCGCTGTTGTCATTTTCTACCGAACCGCCGTAAGCATTATTCAGTCTCCCTGCCACCAGAAAAATAAGGATCACAACTCCTATGACCGCCAGAACTATGGTTATGACTGTCCGGGGAGAAAGCTTTTTTTCTTCCGGCGGAAATTTGATCTTTGCAGATAACTTTCTGTAGAGCGCCGTGATCTCGTTTTTTGTAAGAGTTTCTCCACCACCGTCAAATGTCAGCTCATTCACGCTCTTCATCCCGTGAGACAGCCCCTTGTATCTTATGAGCATCTGACGGTTTATCCAGGATTTTTCATCTCCTTCCCCCTTGTAATTTGATATATGCATATAGAGATAAATATAAAAATCCTCCAGAAAGGCTTTCGCTTTTTCCCTGTCAGAGAACAGCTTCATGGCCAGACTGTAGGAATAATTGACCGTAGCCTCAAAAAAGGCGTCAAAGCCCTTCTTACTGCCCTCCTTCATCAAATTGACCGAATTGCTCAATGTCATATTTTATCCCATCACCCGCTCGTCACAGGCGTCATAAAAAGCACTGTCAACACGATTTTCCAGATCAAAACCTCTCTCGGAAAGCGAAAGGTGCCCTTCGGAAATAACCACAAGATCCTCCTCTTTCAGCCGGTTTATCACATCTGAAAACAGCACCTCTGCATCGATCCCGAATCTGTGATCAAGATTTTTTAAATTTATTCCCCGCTCCATTCTAAGACCCATAAAAAAACATTCCTGGAGCATTTCTTTTTTTGTGAGAGACACCCTTTCTCTGCCCAAACCCGGGTCATTAATATATCTGTAAATATCCGTCGTATTTCTGTATCTCTCTTTATCCTCAAATCCGCTGGCGCCCAGCCCGCATCCGATATAATCCCCGCACTCCCAGTAGGTCACATTATGCCTGCAATAAAAACCAGGCTTCGCGAAGTTTGAGATCTCATATCTCTCATAACCGCAGGCTGATAAAATATCCTTCGTCATGCAGTAGGCTCTTCTGTCCGTCTCCTCGTCAAAGAGCTCCGGGCTCTCACCTCCGTTATATCTCTCATAAAATAAAGTACTCTCCTCTATTATAAGAGAATACGCCGATATGTGCTCCGGCTTTTTTTCTGCCGCATATCTCAGGGTTCTCTCCCAGGAAAACAGTTCAGACCCCGGCACCGACATTATCAGGTCGATATTTACATTTTGAAAGCCGGCCTCCCTCACAAGGGAAAAAATTTTTTCAAAGGCTTCAGTATCATGGATCCGCCCAAGCCTCAACAGCTCGTCATCATCCGCGCTCTGCAGCCCGATGCTGATACGGTTCACACCGCCTTTTCTCAGTATATCACATTTCTTCTCATCCAGTGTACCGGGATTTACCTCGACACTGAATTCTTCTGTCTCATTTCCCCATAACTCACATATAACAGCAATCAGCCGCTCCAGATTGGTATGTGTGAGTACACTTGGAGTCCCGCCCCCGATATAGACAGTTTCGACTCTCTTCCCGCGATGCGTCTTCAGCTCACTTATCAGCGCATCTATATATTCGTTTTCCAGCTCACGCCTGCCGTCGGCAAAGGAAAGGAAATCGCAGTATCCGCACTTTTTCACACAGAAAGGAATATGAACATAGAGGCCGCTCATCAGTCATCCTCATCCAGCTTCAGCACGCTCATGAATGCCTCCTGGGGGATCTCTACATTTCCCACCTGGCGCATACGTTTCTTTCCTTCCTTCTGCTTCTCCAACAGCTTCTTCTTTCGGGTGATATCACCACCGTAGCACTTTGCCAGCACATCCTTTCTCACCGCCTTCACCGTCTCTCTGGCGATGACCTTGCTGCCGACGGCCGCCTGGATTGGTATCTCAAACAGATGTCTCGGAATCTCTTTCTTGAGTCTCTCGCACATCTTCCTGCCCCTGTCGTAGGCAGTCTCCTTAAAGACGATAAACGACAACGCGTCCACCGTCTCATGATTTATCAGAATATCCAGCTTCACCAACTCGGATCTCATATATCCTTTTACCTCGTAATCAAAGGAAGCGTATCCCCTGGATCTTGATTTCAATGCGTCAAAGAAATCGTATATTATCTCATTTAAGGGCAGCTCGTATTTCAGCACTGCCCTGGTAGTCTCTATATAATCCAAAGATATATAGATGCCTCTTCTCTCCTGGCAGAGATCCATTATAGGACCGATATAATCGCTGGTCACCATTATCTCCGCAGAGACATAGGGTTCCTCCATGAAATCTATCTCCGATGGATCCGGCAGATTAGAGGGATTGGTCAGCTCGATCACGCTGCCGTCGTTCTTGTGTACCTTGTAGATGACCGAAGGCGCCGTAGTGACCAGATCCAGATCGTACTCCCTCTCCAGCCTCTCCTGAACTATTTCCAGATGCAGAAGCCCAAGGAATCCGCACCGGAAACCAAAGCCCAGGGCCATGGAACTTTCCGGTTCAAACACCAGAGAGGCATCGTTGAGCTGAAGCTTTTCCAAAGAAACCTTCAGGTTGTCATACTCGTCGGTTTCTACCGGATAAACTCCGGCAAAAACCATGGGTTTAACTTCTTCAAAGCCGGCAATAGCCTCGCTGCAAGGGTTTTGTACGGAGGTTATGGTATCGCCCACCTTTACCTCCACGGCGCTCTTTATTCCGCTGATTATGTAGCCCACATTGCCGCAGGAGATTTCGTTCTTCGGGTTGAGCTTGAGGCCCATTGTTCCCACCTCATCCGCAACATACTCCATTCCAGTATTGAAAAATTTGACCTTTTCGCCCTTGTGTATGCTTCCGGCCTCTACCTTGAAATATGCTATTATTCCCCTGAACTGATTGAATACAGAATCAAATATCAGAGCCTGAAGCGGAGCGTCCGGATCTCCCGTGGGAGCCGGCACCCTGTCAACGATTGCATCCAGAATGGCCTGAACTCCCTGTCCGGTCTTGGCCGAACACATCAGGAC
>CALFUE010000047.1 GCA_937916345.1 uncultured bacterium | reverse complement strand
CAGCAGGTTCAGATCGCTGATCGGCGCGTTCAGGACGACGCCCATCGCGCCCTGCGCCTCCACATCCTTGGCGAGCGACACGGTGCGAAGCCCCTTTGTCGTTCCGCCGCCCACGCCGCAGAACACCGGGATATACGACGAGCTGATGATCGCATTGCTGATCGCCTGCTGCGGCGTGAAGGGATAGACCGCGAACACGGCGTCCGCGTCGCAGTTGCGGATGATGGCGATGTCCGTGGTGAACACCATCGTCTTGATGCGGCGACCGTTCACCACGATGCCGCTTGCGGCATAGCACTCCTGCGGCATGCGCAGAATATGGCGCAGACTGCTGTTTACCTGGGGCGTCGTGAATTTCTCTTCCATAAGCCCGCCTCCTTCTTATATAATATTGATCGCGTCAGACCCCGGGCCGCCCGAAGGTCTGACGCGATGACTTATAGTATTATGATACAGTATACGGAGCGTATAGTCAACACCGCGCCGCGCCGGGTATGTAAGGTTTAGGCAATAGGCTTACTCAACGACCGTGATCGTCACAGCGCCGAAGGCGTGGACGCCCGCGCCCTCGACAAGCTCGCCGTTCACATACAGCGCGCCGAGGTTTCCCGCGTCGGTGCGGTCGAGCGTGAAGGCGACCGCGTTCCCGCTCTGCTCGAAGGCCGCGTCCGTCTCGATGCTCATTGAATAGCGTTCGCCGATGTACAGCTTCATCCGCCCGCCGGAAATAGAGCTGTCCCCATACAGGCGGAGGATGTTATAGCCGTTCACCTGATCGGCCGCCGTGCCGGTCAGGCTCTTCACGATATAGCTGACGGCCTCCGCGCCGGGGTCCATCTCCTCGCTCGTCATAAAGTCCTGTCCGCCCTTCGTATAGCCCAGAGCGATGGCATACTCGCTGTCGTCCGTCAGGGTGACCGCGGAATCCGCCACCGTCACGACGGATTTTGCCGCCTTCGCGTCCCAATAGAAGCTCGTACCCATGTTCAGGGTGGAATTCACCGCGTACAGGGAGCCGGTATCGGTCCAATAGCTCGTGTTGTTGTGGAACTCGTAGTAATCATAGAAATCCGCGAGGCAGTTTTCATAGTACACCGTGCCGCCGCCGTTGATCTCAGAGGTAGACGAGCCGGTCACAAGTCCCAGACAGCCGCTCTCCTTCGCGAAATGCCCGGCGATCTTCATCATATACCGTCTCATGATGATGGTGAGCTGGTCGTGAGGGCACTCCTTGTAGATCATCAGCTGTATATCCGTGAAATTAACGATGTTCAGCCTGACTCCACCGGTGTAAGCAGCCAGCTTTTTCGCAAGTGCTACCACCTTTTCCTTCGCGCGCTCCGATGTGTATGGCGGAGCGTGGAAATAGGTCGCGTCGATCTTAACTCCTCTTTTAGCTATCATGTATCCCGCCACAGGAGAGTCAATCCCGCCGGAAAGCAGCAGCATCGCCCTGCCGGCCGATCCGATAGGCAGCCCTCCGGCTCCCCTGATGACCTTTGAGTAGATATTTATTTTATTTCTTATCTCAATATTGAGCTGTACATCAGGCTTATGCACATCCACCCTGTACTGATCGAAGGCATAGAGCACGGCCTCTCCCACGCCCGCGTTTATATCAGGAGACATGATCGGATAGTTCTTCCTGGCTCTGCGGCTCTCAACCTTGAAGGTCATGGGGATATTTCCGTATTCCTCCCCCATAAACCGGACACAGGCAGCCTTCAAATCCTCGAAGCCGGTGTCCTCCATCAGCACCACCGGGCAGATTGCCACCAGTCCGAAGACCTTCTTCAGGGCGTCCACCGCCTCGTCACAGTCATAGTCCGACAGGCATTCCACATATATGCGACCGTTCTCCTTTCTCACGCGGAAGTCTCCCTCCACGCTCTCGAGGGCATTGCCGACCCTGGACACCAGGGTATCCTCGAATATGTGGCGGTTGTCGCCCTTGATGGCTATCTCGCCGTATTTTAAAAGAAATGCATGATAATTCATACAAAAATCCTCTCTATCTTCACAATTGTCATCAATATCTGATAAATTCTCCCAGCTTCGGTACTATCTCTCCCAGTACTTCGAGCAGGTATTCCACCTCCTCCTCCTCATTCTCATCAGAAAAGGAGAAACGAATGGTGGAATCTATTAATTCAGGTTTTAACCCCATCGCCTTCAGGGTGTCGCTGGTATGTTTATCATTTGCAGCACAGGCAGAGCCGCTGGAGACGCAGATTCCCCGCTCATCCAGGGCATGCAGCAAAACTTCAGAGCGGATTCCCGGGAAGGATACGGATAAAATATAAGGAAATTTTTGATAACTTTTCGAGTGGATTTCCACATTTTTAAAAGCTTTCAGGCCATTATCAAGTTTTGTTGCCAATGATTTTACTTTTGCATAATTTGCGTCAATATTTCCAACAGCAATTTTTGCCGCCAGCGCCATACCGTGAATACCAAAGACATCCTCGGTTCCGGATCGCATATTTTTCTGCTGACCGCCCCCACAGATATAGGGCTTGATCCTGACGCCATCTCTTATATACAGGAATCCCACGCCCTTCGGCCCGTGGAACTTGTGACCCGAGACGCTCATCAGATCCACTCCCCATTTTCCGGGTCGAATCGTCATTTTTCCGTAAGCCTGTACCGCATCCACATGATACAGTGCGTTTTTACCATGGATTTTAACAACTTTTGCTATATCTTCTACGGGCTGTACAGACCCCACTTCGTTGTTCACCAGCATGGTCGAGACAAGTATTATCTCGGGATCCTCCCGTAATTTCTGCTCAATAAAATCCAGTCTTAGTATACCGGCAGCATCACAGGGTATCTTTATGACAGTGCATCCCACTCTCTCCAACTCCTCTGCCGCCCTGAGAACGGACGGGTGCTCTGTACTGCCCACCAATATATGTCTGCCGTATCTCTTCTTCGCATCCACCGCGCCAAAGAGCGCCGTATTGTTTGATTCCGTGCCGCCCGAGGTAAAGATAATCTCACTCTCCTTTGCCCTGAGGCTGCCCGCTATGATGCTTTTCGCGTCATTTACGATATGCTCTGCCCTTAGCCCCATGGTATGAAGGCTGGAGGGGTTTCCATACTCCTCCGTCATCAGACGCGACACAGCACCCGCCACCTCTCCTCTGACTCTCGTGGTGGCCGCATTGTCAAAATAAATTATCCTTTGATTTTTCATTGCGCCTATATATACACCGAAAAAAGGCACCGGTTTCGGTGCCTGAAGTCTGTTATTTGCTTTCCTTCGCTCGAACGATACGCCTGTATGCGTCATCGAATTCCTTCAGCACATCCTCAGTTGTCAGAGACGACAGATCGTGGCTCTGCAGATAGAGAACGGCTAGATCATAAGCATATTTCTCTTTGTAATCTTCCATTTTTATCCTCCTCTGATAACATAACAGCTTACGTATAATTCTACATTTTTTAGTTGCTTTTGTCCATACCTTCGTTTATTCCATCACAGACAGGATTCCTAGTGTCACTATCGCCGCGGTATCCGTGCGCAGTATCCTGTCCCCCAGTGAGATAATACGCGAGAACCCCTGGAGCGTCTCAATCTCTTCCTCCGCGAAGCCACCCTCCGGACCTATGAATACGGCGATATCCTTATTCCTCATTTCGGAATACTCACGCAGCAGCTCCATCGGCGGTGTGGCGGCATTCTCATAGGGCACTATGACAAGATCCATATCCCGGGATCTTTTCACAGCCTCCGTGAAATCCTTTGCCTCCGTCACATTAGGAACATGGCTCCTCTTTGACTGCTTGGCAGCAGCCATAGCCTTGCCGTTTAACCTGGCGACCTTTGCGTCGGCCTTTTCCCTTTCCAGCTTTGCCACACAGTATTTCATGCGGACAGGAATAATCTCATGCACTCCCAGCTCCACGGTCTTTTCGATCAGATATTCGAATCTCTCCTTCTTCGGAATGCCCTGAAAGAGATGTATCCTGTTCTTCAGTTCGGTGTTACAGATATTTTCGTCTATTATCGTAAGGATCGCGTTACCCTGCTCCTGACCTTCGTAGGCGCAGAGATAATTTGCCTCCGAGTCGGTGGAGATGCGTATCTTCTCTCCCTTCTTCACGCGGACCACATTCACCAGATGGAATGCATCGGATCCGGATATCATCACCCTGCCGCCCTTCACGGCGTCATCCCTCACGAAAAACTGGTACATTCCACCCATTCTCCCATATGGTTTATCTCATCTGTTCGGAAGCCCTCCTTGTCAAGAGCGGCTCTCACCTCGTCCTCTTTGAAATCTATGATGCCTGAGAGTATCAAAACTCCGCCTTTCTTCAAGAGCTTCTTAAACGCGCCAAGCATCGGTATAATCACATCAGCCAGGATATTTGCGACTATTATGCTGTAACCGCCCTCAGGGGCATCCCTTAAAGCCTTTTCAAGGCCCTCATCCTCCAGGAGATTAAGCCTCTCAAACCTGTAGAGACCGGGATCGGAAATATTTTTTTCCAGATTCCGACAGGAAGATGTGATGCAGTTTTCGTCTATGTCATAGCCAGCGGCACTCACTGCCCCCAGTTTCAAGGCGGCGATTGACAATATCCCGCTGCCGCAGCCGGCGTCAAGTACTCTCACTCCCTCCCTCACATGCTTTTGCAGCGCTTCTAAACACATGTAAGTGGTCTCGTGCTTTCCTGTGCCGAAGGATACCCCGGGATCTATCTCGATGACATGGGTGTATTCCCCCGGTATATCTCCATTCTCCCATCCGGGATGAATGTATATATCCCCGATGGCAAAACCATGGAAGAAATCCTTCCACTTGTCTATCCAGTCGGCGTCATCGACCACGGAGACTGTGACGGTGCCCTCACCGATGTCAAAAGTCTGTGCCAGATCGTTAAGCATTCTCTCTATATCAGGCAGTAATTCCGAGTCATCCTCCAGATAAAAGATGACACTTGACCTGCCGTCATCCTCACCTAAATCTAAGGGGAAATCGATGAACATATCACCGATCTCCCCTTCATTTAATGCTACTTTATTTTCTATGCAGACCCCTGTAACTCCCAGCTCATAGAGCCCGGCAGACACGATATCCTCGGCTGCCGTGGTGGTCGCAATGGTCACTTTTTTGTATTTCATTCAGGCAACTCCATAATTCTTTTTCATCACATCGTACTCCATATTGATCTCCTGAAGAACAGTGGTATCGCCTGCGGCATTGTCAGGGTGGTAGATCTTCATCAGATCCTTGTAGCGCTTCTTTAATGACGCCTCGTCAAACACACCGTTGAAGAATATGGTGCCAAACCTGACATTGCCGGCATTCTTTCCTGAAGATGAAGACCCGGCATTTGAGCCGCTTCCTGCACCGTATTCCTTGCGCTGTCTCTCCACATACTGCTTCTCCTGAGCCAGCTTCTGGTATTCCTTCTTCAGGACATCAAGCTTCATCTGGAAAATATGAGCCTCTGTGTCAAGGAGCTTCTTCTTTGACTCCTTCATCTGCTCAAACTCTTCCCTATCCCAGCGCAGTTTCTCGCGCTCCTTTTCAAGGAGCTTTTTCTGCTCCTCAAGGACTGACCTGGTGTGCTCGAGCTCTACTGCCTGGCTGAAGCACCACTTCTCAAACTTCTCTCCCTGATAGACCGCCTGTTTGTACATAATCCCAACCTCTTTTTTGCCATAGAAACACTTGATTTTTAGCGTTCTATGAAAGATATCGGGAATTATAACAATTACTTTAGCTTTTTCAAAATATTTTTTTATTTTTTATTTCTTTTTGCCAAAAAATCCACCCTTGTGATGCCCTTCCTCGGTAGTTTTCAACGAATGAGAAGTCTTTTCATCAAACTTCACAAGAAGTTCCCTGGCCTCGCTGCTCAGGGAAGTAGGTGTCTTGACTACCAGGGTTACATAATGATCGCCTCTTGTGTTGGGATTGCGCAGCGACGGCACTCCCTTGCCTTTGAGCCTGATACGGGTATCAGACTGTGTACCGGCCTTTACCTCGTACTCCACCTCTCCGTCTATGGTCTGGATCCTGATCTTGTCTCCCAAAGCCGCCTGGGCAAAGGATATCTCAACCTCCGAGAATATATTCATATCCTGTCTGTGAAGAGTCGGATGCTGGGATATA
>CALFUE010000046.1 GCA_937916345.1 uncultured bacterium | reverse complement strand
GCGGGGATTATCTCACCCTGCTTTCTGCAGATGGCGTGACATCCCGGGGCAATCCCCATCTGACGGATAAAATCCGCATTGTGGAGCGTGGCTCTCATTACAGATGTCCCGCAGAGCCTCACCGGTTCCTTAAATTTGGCACGGAAGGTGAGTTTTCCCGTGCGTCCTATGTCCACCTCTATTTCTGAAATCTCCACCTCTTTTTCCTCAGGAGGATATTTGTAGGCAATATGTCCGTTTGAATACTTGCTGCCTGCGGTAAAATCGTCCCTGTAGGCAGTCTGAACCAGCTTTACCACTGCCCCGTCAAGATCGTGATCCAACTCTCCCCTGGATTCCCCTATCATATCAATGGCGGTACTGATCTCCTCGAAGCTCTCGCAGATAATATGCTTTACCGTGGGAACCCCCAGGTCTGATAATTCATCAAGGGCTTTTGCGTGATCTGCGGCAAAATGAACACATTCTCCCGCAGCATCCTGAACATTGAACACAAAAAAACTCATGCCTCTTTCTCTGGTGATCTGAGGATCCAGCTGGCGCAATGTCCCCGCCGCCAGATTCCTCGGATTCGCCGCAGGCTTTTTCCCCAGACTCTCCATCGCTTCATTATATCTCTCGAAGTCGTCGTGCTTCATATACACCTCGCCCCGAAGCTCCAAATAGCCATTTAGGGGGAGCTTTTGCTTCACATCCGGTATAACCCTCGCATTCAGAGTCACATCCTCCCCCGAAAAGCCGTCCCCCCTGGTCTCCGCCAGCGTCAGCTCCCCGTCCTCATAACGGAGTGTCATTGACAGTCCGTCGATTTTTTCCTCCACAGAAAAAAGGGCGTCCGGATGAAGCTCCTTCACCTCAGACACCCATTTCCGGACATCTTCCTTTGTGAATACATCCATGATGGAGAGCATGGGGACATTGTGAGCCACTGTGACTCCCAGCTCTCTCTTCACGCTTCCTCCGACTTTTTTTGTGGGAGAATCCGCCGTCATAAACCCGGGATTTTCTCTCTCCAGCTCCTTAAGCCGAAGCATCATACTGTCGTACTCGAAATCGCTGATGACATTTGTGTCCTCATTGTAATAGAGCTCATTGTTCTTCTCTATCTCTGCCTTCAGCCTCTCATATTCTTCTCTTAACGCATTATCATTCATATTATCTAAGCCTCAAGTCCCAGTTCTTCGTAAAGCTCACATCTCTCCGCGGGAGAAAGCGATCTGTACCGTCCCACGGAAAGTGAGCCCAGGGTAATGTTTACCACCCTGATCCTATTTAAGCTCTTTACTCTGTAACCGAAATATTCGCACATGCGCCTGATCTGCCTGTTCAGCCCCTGTGTCAGTATTATGTCAAATTTGTTGGAGGAGATCTTTGATATCTCGCACTTTCTGGTCAGGATGCCGTCCAGCATGACTCCCTCCCGCATTCCGTCGAGAAAGCTCTGTGATATCGCGCGATCCACCGAGACTAAGTATTCCTTCTCGTGATAATTACCCGCTCTCATCACGGCGTCGGCGAGACTGCCGTCGTTTGTCAAAAGGATCAGCCCGCCGGAGTCCTTGTCCAGCCGTCCTACCGGATATATCCTCTTTGGGTATCCGATGGCATCAATGATATTGTCGGGATCCTTTTTTGAGGTTGTACAGACCACACCCACAGGCTTGTTGTAGGCCAGTATTATTCTCTCCTCCTCAGGGGCGAGAGGTATGCCGTTCAAGTGCACCTCCATACCCTCCCTGACCTGCTCACCAAGCCCTGCGATATGTCCGTCTATGGTCACTTTGCCATCCGCTATAAGCCGGTCAGCCTCTCTCCTGCTGCAGACCCCGGCCCCGGCCAGATATTTGTTTATCCGCATCACCTTATCAATTCCGTCTTCATATAGCCTGTCTTGCCGTTCCACTCTACTTTTGACCAGCCCTCGGCATAGCTTATGATAATCTTTATGGTCTCGCCTTCACCTACGGTGGCGATCTTCTCCGTATTCTCGGATGTTCCCTTACGCAAATTTACACCATTTGTCAGCGTGATCACCGTACCTTCGGGGAAGAATGGAACTCCGTTGATATAGCCCATCGCGGGATTTGCCGCGGTGTCGGTAGTGGATGTGACGGTACTTGCTGTATCAGAATTATCATTATTGCTGTCTCCGTCAGAGGGTATGCTTGTCTTCTTCCTCACCAGATACTCCCTCTTCACATAACCCGTCTTCTTTGAGTAGATGACCTTTACCCAGCCATCGTCATCCAGAGTATCCAGATAAGCCTTTACCTTTTTTCCCTTTGGAATGACCTTTAGTATCTCGGCATTGGTAGTGGGCTTCTTGCGAAGGTTGATCTCGGTGATGGTGTACATAACGGTGGTATTACTCCCATTCTCCTCCGAAACCTCAGTACCGTCATTTTTGTCCAAAGCCTCTGTATCACCATCTCCGGCATTTTCACTTCCCTCATCATCCGATACTTCGGTGTTTGCACTCTCGTCTGTATTTTCCGAAACCTCTGTATTCTCAGCGACCTCTGTCTCATTGTTTTCCTTCTGCTCCCTGGCGATCTTTGCGATCTCATTCGCCCAGCTTGCAATAGCCTCAGGAACGGTCACCTCTATCACTTCCCTCAAATTCCCGTCAGACTCCATTGCCCGCTCGAATCTGGACTGAACCTCATCCTTTAATGCCTTCATGTCATCCGAGTTCTCGAAACCGGATATGAGAGCCTCTATTTCCGGATCCGTGTTCTCCTCATGGTTAGACTGGTTAAACTGGGAGTAGACATTATTTATGAAGAGCTCATCTTTGTCATCCGTCTCCACATAGAAAAAATCGAGACCCGGAGCAAGGGTGTCCGAACCGGTGAAGTGCCTTTCCACATAGACACTGACCATGGTGTCACCCTCTCTCAATCCGCTCTTGGTATAGCAGACGATATTGTCAAAATCCTCGACGAACCGGGAATATACCTCGATATAGCTCTTCTCGGTCAGGGTGAGAGGACGGACAAACTGTGACAAGGTGTCGGTATCCGAGCTGCAGTAAGCCTCGAAATACCTTGTGATAAGCCGGTTGATATCCTCATTCGCGTCTATCTCAAAGTCCTCCTCACCCTCGGAACCGGTCAGCTCGATATCGGTCATCCGGACTTCTCCCGCTCCGGCATTTGAAGCACCCACAGCAACGAGCATCACCACGAAAAGCCCGCCCGCAAAAAAGAAATGCTTATTATCATAGATAAATTCCTTTATTTTTTCAAAGATTTTTTTCATGTTAATCTCCTCAAAGGTTGACACACAAAGTCTTCATGTGTTAGTATTCAAGCGTTGTGCAACCGTAGGCTAATGGATAGACCTCAGGACTCCGACTCCTGAAGTGCGGGTTCGATCCCCACCGGTTGCATTTTTTATTTCTTTATCATCCTATTGTACCTGAAGCTGAAGCACATCGCACCGACTCCCGCATTGCTGGCGCTGACCACAGACACATCATTTATGTTGATCTTGTCAAATAATCCGTCTTTTTTTAAATCATTTTTCAGTGTGTTCAACTCCTTCTGCGTCAGCTCCACATGACCAATATAACACTCCCTGCTGTCAAACAGGCGTTTCGGTATGAAGCCCCTCCTTATGAATCTTCTCCTGGCACTCTCGTTTCTTCCCATGTAAAAGCCGCCCCACTTGAAGGCATCGTTCTTTACGATCATGCGCAGATGAATGTTGCTGTTTTTCACCAGCGCGTAGAGCCAATCGCTCATAAGCTTGTTTTCATAGAAATGAACAGGCTTTGGCAGGTAGATGAATGTCGTTATGTTCTTTGAATTGTTTTTTGCCCTCTCTATTATGGTATCGACAGACATCCCTGCCGCGGCATCCGCTACCGCATCCTTTACAAGCATGGCCATTCCTCCGGAGAACTGACCGGTGTTGACCACATGCACATGGTCAAAGCCCTTCGAGGCACTTATTGCATTCTCATAGGATTTTCCTATATTTTTTGCCAGCGAAAAATGTATCACATCCTCGGCCTGCATCAGCATCTCCGCAAAGAAAGCCTCGTAATCCTCCAGAGTCGCAGCCATGGCATGCACTTTCCCGCCGTCTTCATCCATATATTTGGCCAGGTTGAAGTTGTTGATCTCCACTCCATCCTTGAATACACCGCTCTCCGTGATGACGT
>CALFUE010000045.1 GCA_937916345.1 uncultured bacterium | reverse complement strand
ATGGCTCCTGTATCTATTTTGATGCCGCCATGTGTCCCCATCGTCTTATCGGAAATATAGCGCTGTCCATTGATCTCTATGCTAAAATTGCATCGAAATTCATTTCGGTACAATTCCGACAGGATATAGTCAGTCATAAACGGCTTCATCCTCCGCATAATAAGAGGGAGCATAATATACTCTGACCACCTTATATTTATTCTCAATTTCTTGAATTTTTTTATCGTCCCGGGACTGGTCGGTACAAAAATAGAGGATTGTGCCCCTACCCGGCGTATATTTCTCAGGATCGAAATAAATCCATGTTCCATATATGTCGGAAAGTTGTTCGCCAGTGACAGTCATTCCGATTTGAAGGTCCTCCGGTTTCAATTTTTTTGCTGTGGCATCCATAGCACACTCCTACGAATACTAATTTCCCATCTTGTCCTATATGGACACAGGTTAGGCTCTATCGCCGTATCCTTTCATATAATAATCCGAAATCTCCGATTTGACAATCGCCCCATGAAATTCTTATCCGATCATGGACATCAATAAACGGCAAGACGCGCAAATTACGCGTCTTGCCGTGATTCCGCTTTCTAAACAAAATTTTTGATTACCTCGGGGTAAACAAAGGTCGCAACCCTTGACAGTTGCGGCCTCTACGAAGCTGGAGGGGGACTTGAAGTCCCCCTCCTCTCGCACCACCGTGCGTACCGTTCGGTACACGGCGGGTTCAACAGTTCTCCCGCTCTTTTTCCATCAGCTTATGCTTCGCTTCTCACTTCCCGGCCAGCCTGGTCGCTGTGATCGTGAAGCTTCCCGATATGGAGCCGGTATAGCCGCTGCCCTCCCTGCCGGTGATGGTCAGCGCCGCCTTTCCTTTGTTTACGTTGTTTACCCAGAGATAGTCCACGGACGCATCAAAGCTCTCTCTGTCTGCACCCGTGAGCTCCTGCCATTTTTTGTCTTTCTTTACCTCGATTTTCACCGTCGGCGTCACTTCCTCCCCGGTGTAGGCCGCCTTGGTGAGCTTACTGCCCTTCTCGTCCACAAAGCTTATCCGCACCTCTTTGGCCAGGTCGCAGACACTCTTTTTCACCACCTCATAGCTCCCGGTGATAGCGTCCGCCGCCTTGTAGTTGCCGCCCTTTCCGGTGATCTTCACATAGACCTTGAGACTTTCCTCTCCGTTAAAGCTGCCGTCCTCAATCTGTGCGCTCTTCGTGATCTCTTTCGTCATCGCCTCGTCAAAATAATAGGACACAGTGTAGTCCTTTTTGTTCTTCAGGAGCTCACCCTGCGCTGTCACAGTGGGAGCTGCAGCATAGAGTCCCTTTTTCCTGAAGAGCTGGTTTGGCAGGATGACCGCGCCGGTATCGCTCAATGCCGCCTGATCGATCGTGAAGTTTCCCCTGACCGCGCTGCTTCCCTTGAAATTCCCAAGGAACGTCACTGTATAGCCGGCGCTTCCGGCTTTCCTGTTGTTTTTGTAGGTGATCTTGTAGTCGAGGCCCTCGCGCAGACCCGTCTCACCATACCGGAGCCCCAGTTCTTCCTCCGTGAGGGTCACGCCCTGAGGGTCATAGGCTTTCGCGGCGATTGTCCGCGCACTGAACGAGGTCTTTAACGGCGTGATCTTGTAGCTTAACTTCACCGTCCCTGTGTAATCGCCCGTCCCCGTGACCACGAGCTTCACGGTACCGACATCTGTCCTGTCGTTCTGCCATGAAAAACGCCTGACAGAAATGCAGGTTCATCGCTCTCCTGCCTGGCTGTTGAGACATCGCTCTGTCCCGGTCGACGACGCCGACTCTCCCTGTGGATCGATTCCATATCAATCGCCATGCCAGCAGGAAAACCATCCATGACCACGCCGATTGCCTCGCCATGACTCTGTCCGTACAGACTCAGCTTAAGATGAGACCC
>CALFUE010000044.1 GCA_937916345.1 uncultured bacterium | reverse complement strand
CGCGCGGGTGGGCCGCTGATCGAGATCGTGACGGAACCCGACATGAGAAACGAGAGAGAGGTCACGGACTTCTTAAAGGAGCTCCAGAGGCTCTGCGTATCCTTAGGGGTTTCGGACTGCAGGATGAACGAGGGCTCCATGAGAGTGGATGTGAACCTGTCCGTACGGGAAGCGGGAGGCAAACCTGGTGTTCGAACCGAGATGAAGAATATCAATTCCTTTCGCGCCATTGAGCGGGTCATCCGCTCAGAACGGGAGAGACAGATCTCACTAAAGCTTAGTGGCGGAGAGGTGTTTCAGGAGACCCGCAGGTGGGAGGATGAAAAGAATACATCCGTCGTCATGCGGTCAAAGGAGGACTCAAAGGATTACAGGTATTTTCCGGAGCCTGACCTGCCGGTTTTAAATATATCCGGAGAGTGGATCAAAGAAATAGAAATAAACCGCCCTGAGACTTATCGTGAAAAAAAAGTCCGCTTTATGGAGGAGTATAGCTTAAGCGAATATGACGCGGGGCTGCTCTGTGAGGACAGTGGTCTTTCCCGGATGTTCGAGGCTGCATCAAGACTCTGCGGTAATCCGAAGAGAACAGCAAACATTCTCCTGACTCAGGGTTTACGACTGGGGAATGAATTCGATTTCTCACCCGAAAATCTCGCGAAGCTGATCAGATTGCAGGACGAGCAAAAGATCACGGGCACCCTGGCAAAAGAGATATTTGAGCTGGTTTACAGGGAAAACATCGATCCGGAGGAATACATAGAGGAAAATGCTCTTTCCGTCATAGACGATCGTGAAAAGCTTTATGATTTGATAGATGATATAATAAATGAAAACGGGAAGGCAGTGTCCGATTACCGCGCCGGGAAGGCCAAGGCCATGGGCGCACTTGTCGGGAGCTGCATGAAAAAGACCGGCTCAATGGCAGATGCCAGACTCCTTCGTGAATTACTGGAAGAGAGATTAGATTCAAAACAGAAATAGGAGGCAGATATGGTTAGAAGAGTTTACGCTGAAAAAAAGCGTGAATACGCGGTTGCCGCGAAGGAACTTTTATCGGAGATTAAGAGTTATCTGATGATAGATTCCGTGTCGGGGGTGCGTGTTCTGATCCGCTATGATGTGGAGAATGTTTCAGACGATACATTTGAGAAGGCAAAGAGGGAGGTTTTTTCCGAGCCGCCTGTGGATCATCTCTACGAGGAGAGTTTTGAGACTACGGGAAAGAGCTTCGCGGTGGAATATCTGCCGGGACAGTTCGACCAGAGAGCAGATTCCGCTGAGCAGTGCATCAGGCTTTTGTCCCCTTCGGAGGATCCTGTGATAAGAACCGCCACGGTCTACTGTATCGAGGGAAATGTCACGGATGAAGAGCTCGGACGTATTAGAAACCACTGCATCAATCCGGTGGATTCGAGAGAGGCTAAGCTCCATAAGCCCGATACCCTCGAGATGAAATTTGAGGAGCCTGAGGATATAGCAGTCTTTGATTCCTTTATCTCCATGTCGGATGAGGAGCTTGATAAACTATACGATTCCTTAAATCTCGCCATGAGCAGGAAGGATTTTTACTTTATAAGAGATTATTTCAAGGATGAGGAAAAAAGAGACCCCTTCGTCACTGAGATAAGAGTGCTCGATACCTACTGGTCGGATCATTGTCGTCACACTACCTTTGCCACGGAACTAAAGGATGTGGAGATAACGGACGGCTGCTATAGAGAACCAATCGCGGCTTCCTACGAGGATTACCTCAAATTGCATAAAAATCTCTACGCGGGCAGGAGTGACAAATTCGTATGTCTCATGGATCTTGCCACCATAGCCATGAAGAAATTAAAGCAGGACGGTATACTAACCGACCAGGAGGAGAGCGACGAGATAAATGCCTGTTCCATCGTGGTTCCCGTGAAAATAGACGGGGTGACGGAGGAGTGGCTCATCAATTTCAAGAATGAGACGCACAATCACCCCACGGAGATAGAGCCATTCGGTGGCGCTGCCACATGTCTCGGAGGAGCCATCCGCGATCCTCTTTCAGGCCGTACCTATGTGTATCAGGCAATGCGTATCACCGGTGCAGCGGATCCCACTACACCTGTGACAGAGACCATGGAGGGAAAGCTTCCGCAAAAAAAGCTCGTGACCGGGGCGGCTCACGGATATTCTTCTTACGGAAACCAGATAGGACTGGCCACAGGCTATGTCAGGGAGATTTATCACCCGGGCTATGTGGCAAAGAGGATGGAGATAGGAGCGGTCATGGGTGCGGCAAAAAGGAGCGCGGTACAGCGTCTCACCTCTGCTCCGGGAGATGTGATCGTACTCCTCGGTGGGCGCACCGGCCGCGACGGTATCGGCGGCGCAACCGGCTCGTCAAAGGCTCATAATACCATGTCTACAGCGACCTGCGGGGCGGAAGTACAAAAGGGAAATCCTCCTACGGAGAGAAAGCTCCAGAGGCTTTTCAGACGCCCGGAGGTCTCGCATATAATAAAAAAGTGTAATGATTTCGGCGCCGGCGGAGTGTCGGTAGCGATTGGAGAACTGGCGGAAGGACTGCTCATAGATCTGGACAAGGTTCCAAAGAAATATGCCGGATTAGACGGTACAGAGCTCGCCATATCGGAGAGCCAGGAGAGGATGGCAGTAGTGCTGACTCCCGATACCGTCGATACATTTCTAGAGTACGCCCACGAGGAAAATCTGGAGGCTGTTGTGGTTGCCAGTGTTACTGATAATAGCAGACTCACCATGAAATGGCGCGGAAAGACCATAGTTGATCTCTCAAGGCGTTTTCTCGACACGAACGGGGCTCACCAGGAGACCGGAGCCGTAATAAATGTACCTGAAAAGGCATCCTCGGTCTTTGGAAAGATATTGTCAGATGACACCAGAGAGGCTGTTCACAAGGGGGAGTTCAGGAATGCTCTCATCGCTATTCTCTCAAATCTCAATGTCTGTTCACAGAAAGGGCTGGTGGAGCGATTTGACGGTTCTATCGGAGCTGCTTCCGTATATATGCCCTTTGGAGGAAAGTACCAGTCAACTCCCGTCCAGAGCATGGTGGCAAAGCTCCCGGTGCTTTCAGGAGAATGCGATGCCGTGACCATAATGAGCTACGGCTTTGACCCCGATTTGTCGTCATTTTCTCCCTACCACGGAGCGATCTACGCCTGCACCGAATCACTTTCAAAGATCGTTGCGGCGGGTGGTGATTACAAGGATTGCCACTTTACCTTCCAGGAGTATTTTGAGAGGATGACTGAGGATAAGACCCGCTGGGGCAAGCCCCTTGCGGCACTTCTCGGAGCATACCGCGCCCAGCTGGAGTTCGGAGTCGCCGCCATAGGCGGAAAGGATTCCATGTCCGGCAGCTTCAACGATATCGATGTGCCGCCGACACTGTGCTCCTTTGCTGTGGCTGTGGACGATGTGAACCATATTATCACTCCCGAGTTAAAGACTGTGGGAGACAAGCTGCTGCATATCGCTATAAAGAGAGACGCCTATGACATCCCCGACTTCATCTATCTGAAAAAGCTCTATGAAGTCATGAGGGAATTAAACATAGAGAAAAAGATAAAGGCTTCCTATGTGACGGACGGTTATGGTATAATGGCAGCTCTCGCGCAGATGGGCTTTGGAAACAGGCTGGGCGTTACCATAGACACGACAGCGGTGCCCCTTGATCTGCTCTTCAAGGAGGCCTATGGAGAATTCGTCTGTGAGGTTTCGCCGGATGATCTGACAACAGTCAGCGAGAGGTTGAGTGACCGCGGAATGGTATATCAGGTGATCGGGCGCGTCAATGACACTGCAGGCTTTGTCTATTCAGACGAGACGTTGTCCATGGATGAGGCCGTAAAGATCTGGGAGAAGCCCCTTTCCGGTGTATTCCCCCAGACAGCAGGGGCAGAGCTCAGGAATTTTAAGATCGACATCTACGACACGAAGGACATATATATCTGCAAAAATAAAGTAGCAAAGCCAAAGGTATTTATACCGGTATTCCCCGGCACAAACTGCGAGTACGACTCCGCGAAAGCCTTTGAGAGGGCGGGAGCCGAGGTGGACGTCCGGATATTTAAGAATCTGAGTGAGGCAGATATCAACGATTCTATAGAGTGCTTCGCATCGGAGATAGAAAAAGCCTGTATCGTCATGTTCCCCGGAGGATTTTCAGCGGGAGACGAGCCCGAAGGCAGCGCGAAATTTTTCGCCAATGCCTTCAGGAATGAGAGATTAAAGACGGCGATAAACGACCTTTTAAGCAAGAGGGATGGACTGATGCTCGGAATCTGCAATGGTTTTCAGGCATTGATAAAGCTGGGACTCGTTCCCTACGGAGAGATCAGGGAGCAGGACGATGATTCACCCACCCTCACCTACAATACCATAGGACGTCACATTTCCCACATGGTCTATCTGAAGGTCGTATCCAACAAGTCGCCCTGGCTGCAAAAGGCCAAACCCGGAGACGTATATGTAAATCCTGCCTCACACGGCGAGGGCAGATTCGTTGCGAACGACGAGTGGCTGTCAAAGCTTTTCGCGAATGGCCAGGTGGCGAGCGTCTACTCTTCGGCGAGCGGCAGCGTTTCAAACGATCCTGTCTGGAATGTGAACGGGTCCTACATGGCAATTGAGGGAATTACCAGCGCAGATGGAAGAATCTATGGAAAGATGGCACATTCAGAACGCATCGGCAGGGGTGTCGCAATGAATATTTACGGAGATCAGGATATGAAGCTCTTTGAATCCGGGGTGGAGTATTTTAGTTAACGGGGAACCTGGAATTGTCCAATGAACGAAGCGTGACTTTACAGAAATGCACAATTGTGCTACGATCTGATTTGTTGCGTTTATAACAGATGGAGCATAATATGGTAGAAGTTAGCGGAAAAAAGCTCGAGGTGGCAGGTCTTACCGTCACGGAGCTGATCGAAAAAGAAGACTACAATCCCGCCCATGTAGTGGTGGAACTGAATCTTAGCATATTACCCAGGGAAGAATATGATAAAATAAAACTAAAGGACGACGATGTAGTCGAGATCGTCACCTTTATGGGAGGAGGAGCGTAATGGATGACAAAGATAAACTGGTCATAGGCGGGCATGAATTTACATCCCGCTTCATCCTGGGTTCGGGAAAATATTCCCTCTCCCTGATACAGGCAGCAGTGGAATACGCCGGAGCAGAGCTTGTCACGGTATCTGTCCGCCGCGCCAACACAAAAGAACACGAAAATATAATAGACTACATCCCGAAGTCCGTGACTCTTCTCCCGAACACCTCGGGCGCGAGAGACGCGAACGAGGCAGTACGCATCGCGCGCCTCGCCAGAGAGCTGGGCTGCGGCGACTTCGTAAAGATCGAGATCATGAGGGATACCAAATATCTTCTTCCCGATAATTACGAGACCATAAAGGCCACCGAGATTCTCGCAAAGGAGGGCTTTGTCGTGATGCCCTATATGTATCCGGATCTGAACGCGGCGAGAGACATGGTGAACGCAGGTGCCGCCACCGTGATGCCGCTGGCATCTCCCATCGGCTCAAACAAAGGCCTCGCCACAAAAGACTTCATACAGATATTGATAGATGAGATTGATGTGCCCATCATAGTGGATGCCGGAATAGGACGCCCCTCTCAGGCCTGTGAGGCGATGGAGATGGGAGCGGCCGCAATCATGTCAAACACCGCACTTGCCACAGCAGGAGACTTGCCTGCCATGGCAGGAGCCTTCAAGAAAGCGATAGAAGCAGGAAGAGAAGCATACCTCTCGGGACCCGGCAGAGTGCTGCTCCGCGGCGGCGCCCCATCAGACACCCTGACCGGATTTTTGCACGACTGATATCGTCATAATATGATACAAGGGTCAAAAGGTCCAAATT
>CALFUE010000043.1 GCA_937916345.1 uncultured bacterium | reverse complement strand
AAGTATTTTCCGAATGAAGAACTGGTGAAAAAGTGCAGGATGTGGGCAGAAGAGTCCGGCGGAAGTATTACCTTCACAGAGGATACTGAGGAAGCAGTTAAAGGTGCTGATGTCATTTACACCGATGTGTGGGTATCAATGGGGGAGCCTGATGCAGTATGGGAGGAGAGGATACGTGAGCTCACTCCCTATAAAGTCACAATGGAGAAGATGAATAAGGCAAATCCCAATGCCATCTTTATGCACTGCCTCCCTGCTTACCACGATCTGGGCACAGAGGTTGGCCGCATGATTCATGAGAAATTTTCTCTCTCAGAGCTGGAGGTGACGGACTCCGTGTTCGAGAGCGGACAGTCGGTGGTATTCGATGAGGCGGAGAACCGCATGCACTCAATAAAAGCCATTATGTATGCCACACTAAAATAATTACCGGAATGAATAATACGCGAAGGATAATAAATTTTGAGACCTGCGATTCCACGAACGACCGGCTGAAGGAGTTGATGAAAGGAGGCGCGGTTGATGGCACAGTCGTCACCGCAGATGTCCAGACAAATGGCAGGGGAAGAGTCAGCCGCAGATGGCGTACCGATAGCCGTGACAGCATAGCCATGTCTGTGGGCTTTAGGGCTGAGAACCTCTATTCCAGAGGGATCACGGAGAAAGGACTGCCCTGCATTACCCTGCTTGCCGCCATCTCCGTGACAGATGCCATATATCATGTGCTGCGCATGGCTCGGGACGATACCCCTGTGCATATCAAGTGGCCGAATGATATTGTGATAAATGGCAGAAAAGTCTGCGGAATACTGACAGAGAATATATTGACGGATGATCACCACTTCATCATCGTGGGGATTGGGATCAATGTCCGACACATGGATTTCCCGCCGGATATAGCCGATATTGCCGGAAACATCGAGGATGAAGCGGGCGTTATGATCGACAGGGATGCACTGATAGTATCGGTGGCTGAGGAGCTGGACCGGTATATAGATCTGTTTGCGAAAACCTCTGATATGTCGGAGCTGAAGAGACACTACAACGAGCGCCTCATAAATATGGACAGGATCGTGCGTGTCGAGAGTCAGGATGAAGATTTTACCGGCGTATCAATGGGAATTGACGATACCGGGGCGCTCATGGTGAAGCGTAAGTCTGACAGCGGGGAGAGCTTCGTTACGAAGGTCAGCTTCGGTGAAGTATCAGTCAGGGGAGTTTACGGATATGTCTGAAGAATTAAACACAGCCGGTATAAGCGACGAAGAGACCGTGCTTTGCGGAGCCAGCGCTTATTCCAGGCTCTTTTATCTGAATGAAAATTTTGATTCCCTGCCGGATGAAATAAAAAAAGAATTAAAAATATTGTGTGTCACCCACACTGCGGAGGTGGGGGGAAACATCATGCTGATCTTTGACGAGGATGGGAATCTCTATTTCAGGACAGATGCCAATGAGTCCGATTTCTCCTACGATGAGATCGGCAGCGGCTTGAAGATACATGCTCTCGAGACGGAAAAGAGAGACCTGCTTGAGGAGCTGGAAACCTATTATAAAGTTTTCTTTTTAGGCGAGACGGGTGAAGAAGGAAAAGGAGAAGACTGATATGCTGCTTGTGATAGATGTTGGGAATAGTAATATAGTGATGGGGGTTTTTGACGGCGACAGCTTATGCGGACGATTTCGCGTAAATACCGCAATAGGCCGCACTTCAGACGAATACGGTGTCTTGATAAAATCGATACTGAGGGAAAACGGCATCGAGCCGGTGCGTATCACAGACGCCATTATATCATCCGTGGTTCCCGACCGCAACCATTCCATTATGAGCTCGATCATTAAATATCTGCATGTCACTCCCATAAATATCGCCATGGGCGTAAAGACCGGCATCCGCATAGCATTTCCGAATCCTGCCCAGGTGGGAGCCGACAGGATCGTGGACGCAGCGGGCGCCTACTACAAATACGGCGGACCTCTCATCGTTATAGATTTCGGCACTGCCACCACCTACGATCTGGTGGACGGTGAGGGAGCCTTCATCACAGGCATCACCTCCCCCGGCATAAAGATAAGTGCCAAGGCTCTCTGGCAGGACACGGCGAAGCTTCCCGAGGTGGAGCTGATAAAGCCGGATACCATCATGGCAAAGGATACTGTTACCAGCATGCAGGCGGGACTTCTCTACGGCCAGATCGGTCAGACCGAGTACATCGTGAAATGCCTGAAGACCGAGTCGGGATTCACCGACGCAAAGGTCATCGCCACCGGAGGCCTGGGAAAGCTCATTGCTCCGGAGACGGATGTGATAGAGGTCTATGATGAAGACCTGACACTGCTCGGTATGAAATATATATTTGACAGGAACAAAAAGAAATGAACATCGGCTCCGTATACCTAAGGAATCCGTTTATCTTAGGACCCATGGCGGGAGTCACTGATCTGCCCTTTCGGGAGATATGCGCCTCCCTCGGCGCCGGTCTCGTCTGTGCCGAGATGGTCAGCGCAAAGGGCATCATGTACAACAATACGAATACGAAAAAACTCCTTGAGGTGTCGAAAAGGGAGCACCCCGTATCACTTCAGCTCTTCGGCAGCGAGCCGGAGGTGTGCGAGAGGGTGATCCCCTTCGTCTCGGGGCTTGATATAGATATCATAGATCTAAACATGGGATGCCCTGTGCCAAAGATCGTAAAAAACGGCGAGGGTTCCAGCCTGATGAGGAATATCCCTCTGGCGAAAAGGATAATTGAGACAGTAGTAAAAAATACTGACAAGCCTGTCACCGTAAAATTCAGAAAAGGCTTTGGAGCCGACTCTGACGGCCATGCCGCGGTGGAGTTGGCGGTCGCTGCCGAGGAGGCGGGGGCGTCGGCCGTGGCAGTACACCCAAGGACGAGAGAACAGTTTTATAGCGGTAAGGCGGACTGGAGCGTGATAGCAGCCGTAAAATCCGCTGTCAGTATTCCTGTCATCGGAAACGGTGATCTGAAAAACCCCGCAGACATAGAGAGGATGAAGGAAGAGACGGGCTGTGACGCCTTTATGATAGGGCGCTCGGCCATGGGAAATCCCTTTATATTCCGGGAGCTGACCGGATATTTTGAGAAGGGAGAGACAGTCCCTCCTCCCACATATGAGGAGGTGTGTGAGATGCTCCTCACTCACGCGGAAAGTGAAGTACGATTCAAGGGTGAGTACACCGGCGTTCGGGAGATGAGACGCCACGGCGCCTGGTATCTCTCACGGTTTCCCGGCACCAAAGAAAAGAGACGGCGCGTCTCGCTGGCTGAGAGCCTGAGTGAATTGGAGGAGATAGTTAGAGCATGAATCTGATGATCGTCACGAATTCCACCTATCTGAAATACGCTTATGTCTTTCTCTTTACCTTTTTTGAAAATCATGAGGAGGAGCAGGTTGATATCTACCTTCCCTATGAGCAATTGTCGGAGGATGAGCTTTCCGGTTTAAGAAACTTTGTCGGGCGCTTTTCCGGCAAAAAGCTGATCCCTGTATATGTGGGCGATGAGTTCAAGGCGAGAGTACAGTCGAGAAACGGCATCGCCGTGGAGACCTATTACAGGATCCTTGCTATCGATATGCTGCCAAAGGGCATTTCCCGCATTCTCTATATGGATGTGGACATGGTGGTAAAGGGAAGCGTAAAGGAGCTCTATGGGACAGAGCTCGAGGGTTATGCTTTTGCTGTCTGCGAGGACATTTTTGGAAAGATAAACGGGTTTCACGAGGCGAATATGAGGCGCCTCTCGATCCCGAAGGAATACAGCTATTTCAACGCGGGAGTGATGGTCTTTAATCTGGATTACCTGAGAAATGACAATGCCGGCGACAGACTCCTTGACGCCATCTACTCCGATTTTGAGAGATATGAGTATAACGATCAGGATGTGATAAACGAGCTCTACTATGACAAGCTCAAGTACATGAGCTGGGAGAGATACGATCTGCCCCCGGCATATTATTACAGGAGAGCGGGCAGCGGCGAATATCTTTCTTATGATGAACTGCGGGTTCTATCAAATGACCCGTCTGAATTTTCAAAATACAAAAACAGGATGGAAGAACTCTATGAGGCTGCCGCGGTGATCCACTATTTGGGGGATACGAAGCCCTGGAGCACTACCAGGGCAGATTCCGCTCCGTATAATATTTTTGACTGGGCATATAAGAATGCCTGTAAGAGGCTGAACGGGACATTTGATAAAACGCATTCTGTCCGGTTCTTCACGGGCAAGCCGGATGCGTCAGATCTCATGAGTGCTATGATAGATGCGGCATCCGCTGATCAACTCGCCGAAGTTTCCATTGGGAGCGTAGACGAGTTTTTGTCCGACGAAAAAACAGAGACAGATCTGGCCTTCATAACAGATAAAGCCTTCTACTATGATTTAAAAAAATATGTGAGAAAACTAATTTGTCTGCCGAAGGGTGTTCCCGCCGGTTATGCCGATTTCGGAGATATAACATATCAGGTGTCGTTTGACTCGAACCTGGTATTGGGTTATGATAAAAATGCGGGTCGTGTGATCTGCTGCCCCGTGGGGGGAGAGAACCTGAGCTACAGCGCGATAGCCTGCGATGAGAAGTATCTCTATCTCGCGGAGGCGGCCACCGGAAATATCATACGTTTTTCGCCTGTCAGCGGCGCTGACAAGGTCTATGTCATACCGGAGTCTCTTGCCGGCCGCAGGGATGTGAAAAACAGATTTATGGTTCACAGATTCCTGATTTCGGTGGGAGGTTCACTCATCACCGCGCCGGGCTGCGCGGATACAGCCCTCGTCATCGACAAGGAGGACGGATCGGTTGAACCCTTTATAGAGGATTTCTGGACAGAGGGCGCATCGGATTACACCTGTGTTTATGCGGGCTATCTGGATGAGGAGACTCTTGTTTTTCAGCGTGCCTCAGATGGTGCATCGGTGCTGCTGCGCTTGAGCGATCCGGGTTTGGAGGCGACAGATACGGATATGTCCGGCAAATATGATGAAGAAATATTACAGAAAAAATCGGAGCTGTGCAGACAGATATACTCATCTGCCATAAGTTGTCTCTACAGTTGAAAAAGGAGCTTATAAAATGGCCAAGGTCAGCGTGATAGTTCCCGTATTTAATGCAGGCGCCCACCTTAGTGAGTGTCTCGGAAATCTGGTGAATCAGACTCTTTCGGATATAGAGCTGATATTCGTAAACGATGCTTCTACGGACAATTCCCTGGATATACTCTTCGAGTGCGAGATGCAGTACCGCAGCAGGGTGATAGTAATCGACTGCGCGGTAAACGCGGGACCGGGCGGGGCGAGAAATATCGGGGTTTCCTACGCCGGCGGCGACTACGTCGGATTCGTGGACAG
>CALFUE010000042.1 GCA_937916345.1 uncultured bacterium | reverse complement strand
AGCGTACTCAACGAATTCACCCACCTGCCTGTGGGCGGAAATTATCCTGATCTCGAAATCTATATCCAGCTCCTTTAATGTATCAGCAGCTTTTTTCATAATGGGCATATCCGAATCTGAGCCCATCACAATACTTACGATAGCCATAACATTCCTCCTCATATAAAACTAAAAACTCCGTAGCTCACCGTCATCATTATCAGTCCCGCCAACAATACACCCAGCATCACTGCCATAACAGACGACTTGAAATCCATATCAAGTATCGACGCGGCGAGAGTCCCCGTCCACGCTCCCGTGCCCGGAACCGGTATACCCACGAAAAGAAGCAGCGCGAGAAACAATCCGCTGCCCGCCTTTGCCTTTAACTTTTCTCCTCCATTATGCCCTTTCTTCAGGCAGAATGAAAAAAACTTCCCGATCACCGGCTTGTCGGCGCCCCACTCCAATACCTTTCTCGCGAAGAAAAAGATAAAAGGCACCGGTATCATATTTCCGATTATGCAGACAATAAAGGAATTTATGACGGGTAACCCCAATGCCTGCGAAACCGGAATCGCGCCCCTCAGTTCAATGAGAGGAACCATGGAAATAATAAATATCCAAAGATAATCCTTCAGCATCAGACAATCTCCTCTAATACCTTTATTACCTTTTTCATCTCCTCATCCGTGCCGATTGTGATGCGCAGATAATCGCTGACCCTCGGCTTGTCGAAATATCTGACATAGATATCTCTCTTTTTTAAGGCCTCGAACACAGCCTTTGCATTGATCCCCGGCTTTGTTACAAAAAGGAAATTCGTATCGGAGGGCAGGACATCAAATCCCATGCCTTTAAGCTTTTCGGATGTCCAGTCTCTGGTCTCGATGATCTTTTTTCTGATCACCTCAAAATATACATCATCTGCCAGGACCGCGGCTCCTATCTGTATCGTCAAAGAATCAATGGTATATGAATTGTAGGAAAACTTAGTGGTACACAAAGCACCGATCAGCTCTTTACACCCAACGGCAAAACCGATCCTCGCCCCAGCCATACTCCTGGATTTTGAAAAAGTCCTGACGACGAGTACATTGTCATATCTGTCCACAAGCGGCAGCGCGGTCTCACCCCCGAAGTCGATATATGCTTCATCTATGATGACGACGGAGGAAGGATTATTCTTTACAATATATTCTATATCGTAAAGCTGCATTGAAATGCTCGTAGGGGCATTTGGATTTGCAATGACAATGCCGCCGTTTGTACCGGTATAATCCTCCCTGTCTATGGTAAAATCATCCCGCAGGCTTTTCTTCTCGAAAGGAATGCCGTAAAGCCCTCCCCAAACCTCGTAAAAAGAATAGGTGATGTCCGGAAAAAGCACCGGATCTCCACCGTTAAAAAAAGTGAGAAAGCTCATACCCAGCACATCGTCGGAGCCCACTCCGACAAAAACCTGATCTGCGTCAACCGAATATGTGCGCGCTATGGCTCCGGTCAGGACAGATGCCTCCGGGTCAGGATATTTCCTGTAGCTGTCCGTATCGAAATGCTCGATGGCGGATAGCACACCTAAACTGGGTGGATAAGGATTTTCGTTTGTATTTAATTTTATTATATTTTCAGCCCCGGGCTGCTCTCCCGGTACATAGGGAGTCAGCCTCTTCAGGTTTTTCTTCCACTCAAAGCTCATTTCAATAAACCGAAATCAGATGCCAGTTCCTTAAAGCCAGGCAGTGAATTTTTGATAGTCTCATGTGACACGCAGTATGCTATACGGACGAAGCCGCCGCATCCGAAGGCTGAGCCCTTCACAAAGAGAATGTGATATTTTTTTGCGGCGTTCACAAACTCCTCCTCATCTTCTACAGGAGATTTCACCCAGAGATAAAACGCGCCCTGAGGCTTTACACAGCTGAAACCGTACTCTGTCAGCGCGTCAAGCAACATTTTTCTGTTCTCGTCGTAAAAAGCCACATCCGTCTTCTCGTCCACGCACTCAGCCACAACTCTCTGCATGAGGGATGGCGCGTTCACATACCCGAGCATCCTGATGGCAATCTCAACGCCGCCCTGCACCTCCCCGGCACTCTCCATCTCATCCGGTATCACCACATAGCCGATGCGCTCTCCCGGAAGAGAAAGGGATTTGCTGAAGGAATAGACCACGAAGGTATTGTGATAAAAGCCTGTCAGAAAATTCTCCTTCACTCCGTCATAGACCAGCTCGCGGTAGGGTTCGTCGGAAATGAGATAGATATCCGTGCCCAGCTCCTTTTCTTTTTTTAGAAGAAGCGCTGACAACGCCTTTAATGTCTCATCCGTGTAGATGACTCCCGTGGGATTATTAGGCGTATTAATAATTATACCCTTCGTCCTCTTGTTTATCTTTGACTCGATATCGGCGAGATCCGGCTGGAACGAGTCCTTGAAAGACTCGCACTCCACGATCTTTCCTCCGAAATTTGTCACATAACCTCTGTACTCCCCGAAATAGGGCTTTATCACCAGTATCTCATCATCGGGATCGATGATGGATTTCATTATGGCATTCATACCGCCGGCGGCGCCGACGCTCATGACGATATTCTTTCCGGAAAATTTCGTGTCGAATCTCCTGTTAAGATTATCGGCTATCTTATCCCTGACCTCGATATAGCCGGCATTTGCCATATATCCGTGGATGGTGAGAGAATCGTAAGAGTCGATGACTCTCTTTATCTCAGTCCCTATCTTTTCAGGAGCCGGTGTCACGGGATTTCCCAGTGAAAAATCATAGACATTCTCCGCGCCGAACTTCGCAGCCATCTCCCTGCCCTCGTTAAACATGGCACGAATCACCGAACTGCCCCTCAGTGCGCTGTTAATACTGCTTGATAACATTTTCCAACCTCATACTGTCTCTATAAATTTAATGAAATGCTCTCTCCCGAAGTCGTCAGCCTTGAATACTCCTGCGTCGGAGAGAACCTGTGAAAATACCAGTCCCACCTCATTCCTGATGATCTCACCGGCATTGTCAGAAGAAAATGAAGGATGCTTTTTTAATATCTCATCAGCCCAGTCGGCGTGCTTTCCAAGCACCTCATCCGACCTGTAATCGGCTCCGTTTATCATAGCCTCTTTCAACGCGCCGAGTTCATCCTTTAATCTGGCGGGAAGTACTGCCAGACCCATGACCTCTATCAGTCCGATGTTTTCCTTTTTGATATGATGAAGCTCCGCGTGAGGATGATAAACCCCAAGAGGGTGTTCCTCCGTAGTGATATTGTTCCTCAGCACCAGATCGATCTCGTAGTCATCGCCCCTGCGCCTTGCGATAGGTGTGATGGTATTATGTGGCTCACCGCCTGTATATGCATATACGAAGGCGTCCTCATCCGTGTATTCACGCCAACGCCCAAGAATCTTGTCGGAGAGCTCTATCAGCCGCTCTTTCTCCGGGGCGCGAAGTCTGATGACAGACATAGGCCATTTCACGATACCCGCTGTCACATCGGAAAAGCTCTCGAAGCTCACTTCTCTCTCTATTGGCGCCCGCTCCATTGCAAACTCGTAATGCCCGCCCTGAAAATGGTCGTGGCTCAGTATAGATCCGCCTACGATGGGCAGATCTGCATTGGATCCCACGAAATAATGCGGAAATCTCTCAACGAAATCAAGCAGCTTTCCAAAGGTGGCGCGCTCGATCTTCATAGGAGTGTGCAGGCTGTTGAACACGATGCAGTGCTCATTATAATAGACATATGGCGAATATTGTAAAAACCATGGACTGTTGTTTATCACCACCGGAATGACCCTGTGATTGCCTCTGGCGGGATGATTCAGCCGTCCTGCGTAGCCCTCGTTTTCACGGCACAAGAGACACTTGGGATAGCCGCTCTGTGCCATCATCTTTGCGGCAGCGATAGCCTTCGGATCCTTCTCGGGCTTCGAGAGATTGATTGTTATGTCCAGTGTACCGAACTCTGTGTCCGTGGTCCATTTAATGTCCTTTGCGATGCGGTAACGCCTGATGTAATCGCTGTCGCAGGACAGCTCGTAATAGAAATCCGTGGCTGCAATGGTATCCTTCTCACTGCAGAGTTTCTCGAATTTGTCGATGATGACAGAAGGCGCCGGCGTGAGCACTCCCATAAGCTTCGTGTCAAAGAGATCGCGGTAGGAAAGTGTATTCTCAGGAAATAATCCCTTCCCAAAGGCATCATCAAGCAGAGCAGACAATACCCCTTGCAGATAGTCAGCCTTATTTTCGGAAGTAAATCCTAAGCTCGATTCCCTGACCATTTTTCTGTGTTCCTCCAGGATGTCCTCCGGCATATCGGACTCATCATAGATTTCCAGCAGACGGTTTATAACAAAAGTCTCATCCCTCTGATCCACCAGCCCCGTGAAAAGACCATATCTAACCAGTTTTAATATATTTTCCTGTACCATATTATCCCCCCGTATGATCATTTAAGCCTTGATGGTCCGTCCCCGATCTCAACCACATAGAAGTCTGCGGCATAACCTATCCTTTCGAGATAAGCCGCTCCCACAGCCTCCTTGAAGCGATCAATGTACGGAGTCTTTACGATAGATACTGTGCAGCCGCCGAAGCCTGCGCCTGTCATGCGGCTTCCCACGACTCCTTCAACCTTCCAGGCCTCCTCCACAAGTGTGTCAAGCTCAATGCCTGTAACCTCATAATCATCTCTCAGTGAGACATGAGACTCGTTCATCAGCTGTCCGAAGCGGGTGATATCGTTGGCATTTAAGGCCTCAACCGCCGAAACAGTGCGGGCGTTCTCATAGACCGCATGCTTCGCGCGCTTTCTTATCACCTCGTCCTTTAATGTATCGGATATCTTGTCAAACTCCTCCGGAGTCAGATCTCCGAGAGTCTCTATGTCAACCTTTTTCTTTAATTCCTCAAGAGCCTTCTCGCACTCCGACCTGCGCTCGTTGTACTTCGAGTCGGCGAGACCTCTCTTTTTGTTGGAACATGAGATCACAATCTTCATGCCTGCCAACTTCACCGGCGCATACTTGTAATCGAGTGTGGCTGTGTCGAGGAACATGGCCTGTTCCTTCTTTCCCATGGCTATGGCAAACTGATCCATTATGCCGCAGTTCACGCCGTTAAACTTATTCTCGGAGAACTGTCCGATGAGAGCGAGATCCAAATTTGTCACATCGAAGCCGAAGAGATCCCGCAGGATAAAGCCCGTCAGCACCTCAACGGATGCCGATGAGGAGAGTCCCGAGCCGTTCGGGATGTTGCCGTAGAGCATCAGATCCATGCCCTTGTCGACCTCCATGCCCTTTTCCTTGAAGGCCCAGATTATACCCTTTACATAGTTCGTCCAATCCGCCTCAGGATAAGGCTTTAAGTCATCGAGATCGGACTCGATGATCCCCAGATCCCTGAAATTGGAAGAAAACAGGCGCAGTCTCCTGTCACGCCTCTGTCTCGCCACTGCGTAAGTTCCTATGGTCAGTGCGCAGGGGAATACATGACCCCCGTTGTAGTCGGTGTGCTCTCCGATAAGATTTACACGCCCCGGCGCGAAATAAACCCTGATATCGCCTCCCTCCCCAAAGGTGTTGACGAACGCTCCGAAAATATTGTCCTTGATCTCCATATACCTTCTCCTCTCGTATGATTAATAAAAACGCAAACTTAATTGTATCAAAACCGTTCTAGCTAATCAAACTTTTTAACTCGTCTATGTCAAATTCGTAGGCACTGTTGCAGAAGCTGCACTTCATCTCCACAGGATTTCCCTCCGCGATCATGGAAGAAAGCTCATCTCTTCCCACCGCGATCAGCGCTTTTCTCACCCGTTCCCTGCTGCAGTCGCACTTGAAGGAGGCAGGCACATCGTCAGTCACCTCATAGGGCATATCCTTAAACAGATGCGACAACATATCAAAAGCGCTCTCACCGCTGTCCAGATGTGATGTGACAGAGCCGAAGGATGCGATATTCTCCTCCAGCGCATAAATTATGTCATCCTCCGTCCCCGGCATCAGCTGCACAATAAAGCCGCCGGCCTGACGGATGCTCCCATCAGTATCCACCAGCACTCCGAGTCCCACTCCGGAAGGGACTTGCTCGGAGGCTGCGAAATAATAGGTCAGATCCTCAGCGATCTCGCCGTTTACCAGTTCCGTCTGCCCCACATAGGGATCCTTCAGCCCCACATCCTTTATCACCTGCAGAAAGCCCGGACCTACGGCGCCTCCCACATCCAGCTTTCCGTTTTCCTTTAAAGGGATATCCACAAAGGGATTTGCCGCAAAACCCTTCACATGGCCGTGGCTGTCAGCGGAGGCAATGACCCTCCCCGCAGGCCCCGTCCCATTGACGCTGACCGTCAGAATATCCTCATCTCCCTTCATCATGATACCCATCATGGCGGAGGCACAGAGGAGCCTGCCTAAGCAGGCACACATCACGGGCGACAGGGCATGGCGCCTCCTTGCGTATTCAACCAGTTTCCGTCCGTCTATGGCGAACGCTCTCACAAAGCCATCCGCCGCCACTGCTCTTAAAATATGATCACTCATCACTCACACCTTTTGTCGCAGCTTCGTCAGTCTCGATACGAAAAGCATCCGCTTCGTATCATCTTCCACATTCCCTCCGGTCTCCTCGTCCGACGCTTCAACGAGGGTAAAACCCGATTCCTGTAATATCTCCTCTATCTCACGCATATCGTAAGCGCGCTGGAGATGGCGTTCCTCAAACCTCTCATAGAGACAGGATCCGGCTTTCCTCGAATACATGGTCACAAAATATTCATGGAGCTTTGTCTCTTCGTCATAGGTATTCTCCCATACGATGTCGCAATCCTCTCTCCGCTCATAATAGACATTTCCATCCATGATATCGCGGTAAAGATGCCCGGTTCTCATATCAAATATGAACAGTCCGCCTTCTTCCATAAATAGGGAGACACGGGAAAAAACCGTTTTCAATTCATCGGGGTTCAAAATGTAATTCATGGAATCACACATGCTGTATGCCGAAATAATCGAGCCATAGAGATCCAGCTCTCTCATATCCTGACACAAATAAAGAATGCTGTCCGCGGGGTACTCCTTCGCCACTGACAGCATATCAAAAGAACTATCGATCCCTATCATGTCAAAACTTTTCGACAAAAGCCTCGTAAGGACTCCCGTCCCACAGCCGAGATCAAGGAGTATCCCGTGCTCTATGCCATGACTGAAAAGCTTTGTCCTGATAAGCTCTGCCCAGTCCGAATAGGGAATATTCTCCATAAAGGCGTCGTAGACGCCGGCAAATCTCTCATACATCAGGCGTTTGCCATTTCGCAGAGATCGCTGATCATCTTTGGCAGCTCTGAATCCATGTTTTCGTCAGAGAACTGACAGGTTCCAACTTTTTTGTGTCCGCCGCCGTTGTACTTGAGCATGAGGCTTCCCACATCAATGGTCGCGGTCTTGTTAAGGATGCTGTAGCCCACTGCGGCCGAGCAGCCTCTTCCGCCCCTTCCGGAAACGATCCATGCAGAAATATTCTGCTCGGGATAGAGAGAATAGATCATAAACCTGTTTCCTGTGTAGATGGGATCAACGCCACGGAGATCAGAGATAATGACATTCCCGCGGACGATGGTATTTTCGTGCACCATATCGATGAATTTTTCGGTCTGCTCGTTGTAGACCTCGATCCTCTCCTTCACATCCTCCATCTCGAGGATCTCTGCGGTGGACTTGGTGCGGCATGCAACCATCAGCTCCTCCATCAGCCTGTAATTGGGGATGCGGAAATTCCTCCAGCGACCCAGACCGGTTCTCGGATCCATGAGGAATCCGACCAGTATCCAGCCTGTGGGATGGAGAATCTCTTCCTTTGTCAGATTTCCTGAGTCGACCTTGTCGACAGCCTCCATGATCTCCTCCATCGGCGTGTTCGCGTCGAGGCGGTGGATCTGGTAGAGGTCCACGTAGTCCATGTCGAGGCGCTTGAGCGAATGGTCGATCTCTGCCATGATGTTCTTGCGCGAAGAGCCGCCGCCGTTGGGCCGCCCCGGACGCATGTCGAAATGCACCTTCGTGGCGACGACGATCTCGTCGCGGTTGAGTCCGAATTCGCGCACGAGCCGCCCCGTAATCTCCTCGCTCGACCCCATCTGATAGACGTTCGCCGTGTCGAAGTAGTTGATGCCGAGGTCGATGGCCTTCTTGAAGAGCGGCTTCGCGTCGTCGTAGTCCCGCGCCCACGGGAAGACTCCGTTCTCCTTGCCGGGCTTGCCGAAGCTCATCATGCCGAGGCAGATGCGTGAGACATCCATACCCGTGTTGCCGAATTTCACGTATTGCATGTTGCTATTCCTTTCTTGGAGATTCTGTTTTGCATGGGTTCCTTCTTTTCTCACGCGAAGTTTGCCAAGGCCGCAAAGTAACTTCTAAATTGGAACTTAGCGTACTTCGCGGACTTTGCGTGAGGCTTACTCCTTGCCCAGCTGCTTGAGCCACTTGGCGACGGCGCTCTTCACCGATTCCGGCTCCTTCTGCGCGACATGGCCATAGAGCGCAAGGCCCTTCAGCTCCACCTTCGCCTTCGGATACGCCGCTGCGAGTTTGCGCGCCGTCGAACCGAGTCCGGAACCTTCATGCGTACAGAATGGGAGTATGGTCTTTCCCTCGATCTTCGCCTTGTCGAGGAACGAATAGACGACCATCGGCGCATCGGCCCACCAGTTCGGATAGCCGAGGTAGATCGTATCGTATGCCGAAAGGTCGGGCGCCTCGCCAACGAACTCCGGACGCGCCTTCGCCTGCAGCTCTTTTTTGGCGACTTCGATGCACGGCGTGTATTTCGTCGGATAGGGGTTCTTCTCCTTGATCTCCCACGTCGTCGCGCCCGTCTGGGCGGCGATCTCCTTGGCCACCTTTGCCGTGTTGCCCTCGGTGATGAATCCGACGGAATAGTTCTCGCCCGTGTGCGAGAAGTAGATGACTATGCTCTTCACTTTATTTGCTCCTTCTTTTTCTTCTGCGAAGCCGATGTATCCGAACGCTGCCACGCCCGCCGCCGAGCCCATTACCTTGATGAATTCTCCCCTGTTCATTTCATGCCTCCTTTGCGCCGTCTCAAAATTCTACCTTGCGACCCGTCTCCTTGCGGTAGCGGGCGAGCGCGGCATTGGTGTCTGCGAGCGCTTTCAGTCCCTCGCGTTTAGCCGTTTCGTAGTACCAGACCTTGAACGCGATGCGCTCCTCGCAGACGCGAAGCTCCTCGACCTGCTTCTTGACCTCGGCCTCGTGGCGGCGCATGAGCTCCAGCCGCTGCCCGACCGACCTCTCTCCGCGTTTCGTCAGATCCATGTAGCGGCGTATCTCGGCGAGAGGAAGTCCGGTCTTCTTTAGGCAGGAGATGATGCAGATGCCGTAGTAGTCCTCGTCGGTGTAGACGCGGCGTCCGCCAACGCGCCTCACGCCCGGCAGCAGCCCTGCCTTTTCGTAGAATCGGAGCGTGTCGGCGGTATACCCAGTTCGCTTGCACATCTGCGAAATCGAGTATCCCGCGCCGTCGTCCTTCTGTGTCTTTGAATTCATGGCGCATATTATATCACTTGGAGTAAACTCCAAGTCAAGGGGCGAAATTCTCGTGTCAAGATTCTCTGAAATCGCCACTGGCTCTCCCCCTGTCCCGCCAGGGATAGGGGGAGTGGCGCGAAGTGCCGAGAGGGTTGGC
>CALFUE010000041.1 GCA_937916345.1 uncultured bacterium | reverse complement strand
CTGTCTTTTTGGCGGCTGCGGCGGAGGAAGGGATGAGCGCCGCCTATGTGGCGGGTCTTGATCAGTACGGTAACATCGGGCTCTTTGTTTTGATGATCGTTCTTTCGTGTGTTACGGCGACGCTCTCAGAGCGGATCAGTGAGAAGATTCTGAAGATGTGAAAAATAAGCCCAGGGAAAACATAGGCATACAGGCCATCCCAGGATAGTTTGCCGTGCGAGTCGAGATACAAAGACGCCACAGACCTTTTCGATCTGTGGCGTCTTTGCCCTTGTTCCGTACCGGTATTGCCTGCTGTTTACTTTTTGTCCCTTTGAACAGAACCAATTATGACTTGGAGCTTAATGACTTCAAGGGATCTTGTTAAGTGCTCAGATAATTCCATCGTCCAGTAAATAGTCCAGGATGCCTATATTCAAAATTCCATTATCGTCATACCACCGCTTGCGGATGTCGTGACGCACGATGATTTTTGGGAAAGAATCTACGGTTTATGAATTATACGGAGTTTGAGTTTTAGATTTTGACATGAATGTTGATGAATGATAAAAAATCTCTTCCTAAAATGTTGATAATATTGTACAATAGGATCGTTGTTGGGCATTGATCATAAAAGAGCATCGTCCTACCTCGTCGGATATTATTTGGGTAACAGGGCTTTCCGGGGAGATGATCGGTTCGCTTCGCAGTAATATAGATGAGGAAAAGGACTCCTTAAAAAGATGGCTTCAATATACGGTGAATACGAAAACAATCTATATCGCATAATGGATGGCATCCTCGGCAGCTTGAACAAGTTTGCCGAGCGTGAGGCGGAGCGGACCGGCCGCGCCCTCTTTGATCACATAAACCATCGCGTCAAAAGTGACGAAAGCATGCGTGGAAAGCTGGAATTGAGAGGACTCGATCCGACTCCGGTAAACGCGATCCACGAAATGAAGGATGCCATTGGGCTTCGCATAGTCTGCCTCTTCGTGGACGAGGTCTACGAAACCGTCAAAAAATTAAAGGAAATGGAAAATGTGACAGTGATCCAGGAAAAGGATTACATCACAAACTCAAAGCCTAACGGTTACCGCAGCTATCACATGATACTCGAGATAACCACTGAATTTCCTGATCCCGCAGGAAATAATCCCGGGATCTACTACGCGGAAGTACAGCTTCGCACTATTGCCATGGACACCTGGGCGCAGTTGGAGCATGAGATAAATTACAAGCAGGACATTTCAAACAGGGAGCTTCTGGCAAAGGAGCTGAAAAGATGCGCGGATGATCTGGCTGGATGCGACATATCCATGCAGACACTCCGAAATATCGCAAAGCAGGGGATTTGACAGATTCTCCAATATGTAGATCATGAAAAAGCATTTTAATACAAAAACACTGGTAACAATGGGTCTGCTGGTGGCAATGGAGGTCATTCTAACCCGTTTTCTCTCTCTGAATGCTTGGAATATCCGCATAGGCTTCGGCTTCGTGCCCATCGCGGTGGCAGGCATGATATTCGGGACGCTTCCTGCTGGGATCGTCGCCGCAGTGGCAGATGTCCTGGGGGCGTTGCTCTTCCCATCCGGCCCGTTTTTTCCGGGCTTTACTCTTACAGCATTTCTTACCGGAGTATCCTTCGGATTATTCCTGCATAACAAAATAGGAGTATTAAGGACTTTCATACCTGTCCTGATCAACCAGCTGATATTGGGACTTCTTGTAAATAGCCTGTGGATATCGGTGGTTTACGGCTCGCCATATCTGCCTCTTCTCGTCACCAGAAGTGTCCAGGTGGCAATACTGATCCCCATACAGTTTGTAGTTGTATTTTTCCTTGGAAAGGCGCTCAGGCGTCCCATCAGAGATATATACGGCATGAGTCCCGATGCTGCCATCAAATATGTGGACAGTTACACTTGGAGCACCACGCGCCTGGGGCTTGACCGCTCAAAGGAGTTGTTGTCACGGCTTGGAGACCCCCAGAAAGGTCTGAAATTTGTCCATGTCACTGGCAGCAATGGAAAGGGGAGTACCTGCGCCATGATCGAGAGCGTGCTGAGAGAATCCGGCTTAAAAACCGGACTCTACACTTCGCCTTATCTGGAGGATTTCTACGAGAGGATTCAGATAGACAAGAAAAATATATCAAAGGACGCTTTTGCCGAGATTACGGAGATAGTTGCAGCCGAGGCGGAAAAGATGTCCGATCATCCCAGTCAGTTCGAGCTGCTGACCGCAATAGCCATGGTTTATTTCGCCCGTGAAAAGGTCGATATCGTGGTTCTTGAGGTCGGTATGGGCGGCGAGCTTGACAGCACCAATGTCATCGATGCCCCGGAGGCTGCAGTCATCACAAATATCGGGCTGGAGCACACGGAGTACCTCGGGAGTACTCTTTCTGAGATCGCCCGTACGAAGGCAGGTATCATAAAGGCCGGGTCTGAGTGTATATGCTACGATTCCGCCCCCGAGGTTATAGAGGTGATCAGATCAGTCTGCAGCGAGAGGAATGTTCTTCTCCATTGTGTGAATTTCGGGGATGTGACGGATGTCACACTTGAGATGACGGGCAGCAGCTTCTCCTACAAGGGGCACCCTTACAGGCTCATCCTCGCAGGGTCTCACCAGCTCCACAATGCCGCGGTAGCTTTAGAGACTCTGGCGGTGCTGGCGGCAAAGGGATGGGATATTCCGGAGAACGCTGTGAAAGGCGGGCTTGCTACGGTGGAGTGGCCTGGCAGGTTCGAGCGTGTAGGGGAGGAACCGCTCTTTATCCTGGATGTGGGGCACAATCCACAGTGCGCGAATATATTGGCGAATAGTATATCGGAGCTTTTGCCGGACAGAAGAAAGATCGTTTTTCTTATTGGAGTGCTGGCGGATAAGGACTATGATGGAATAGTCACGGAGCTGGCTCCCTTCGCGAAGGAATTTGTATGTCTTACGCCCCTGAATGACAGGGCACTGCCGGCAGGTGAGTTTGCGGAGCTTCTGAGAGAGCGCGGCTTTAAGGCAAGCTCTTTTGAGGATATCCCCTCGGGGATCGAGGCGGCGAAGGCAGCCGCAGGGACGGACGGCACAGTCATCGCGTTTGGGTCGCTGTATCTT
>CALFUE010000040.1 GCA_937916345.1 uncultured bacterium | reverse complement strand
TGACTGGAGTTCAGACGTGTGCTCTTCCGATCTTGTATCAGTTCTTCCCTTGTGGCCTTCTTTCCCAGGTTTACGAATACTGTGGCTGTATGTCCGTCCAGCACGGGAACTCTGATGCACTGGCTGGTGATCTTCATGTCCTCAGAGGGAACAATCACGCCGTTTTCGATGTGTCCCCATAGACGCAGGGGTTCCTTCTCACTCTTCTCCTCCTCGCCGCTGATGAATGGGATGATATTGTGCTCCATCTCCGGCCAGTCGCGGAATGTCTTTCCGGCTCCGGAGATCGCCTGATAGGTGGAAACCACTGCCTCGGTGGGCTTGAAATCCTTCCATGCGGTGAGCACGGGAGCGTAGGACTGAATGGAGCAGTTCGGCTTTACGGCGATAAATCCTCTCTTTGTACCCAGTCTCTTTTTCTGAAATTCTATGACATCATAGTGCTCAGGATTGATCTCCGGCACTACCATGGGCACATCGGGAGTCCAGCGGTGAGCTGAGTTGTTTGATACCACAGGAGTCTCGGTCTTCGCGTAATCCTCCTCTATGGCTCTGATCTCCTCCTTTGTCATATCGACTGCTGAAAAGCAAAAGTCAACCTCACCGGAAACCTCCTTGATATCCATAACATTTTTTACGATGATCTTTTTGACCTTTTCAGGCATGGGAGTGGTCATCTTCCAGCGATCACCCACTGCCTCCTCATAAGTCCTGCCCGCACTTCTGGCACTGGCTGCTATGGTTGTGACCTCAAACCAGGGATGGTTTTCCAGGAGAGATATAAATCTCTGACCCACCATTCCGGTTCCGCCTAAAATACCGGTCTTCAGTTTCTCATTCATTTTAATTGCCTCCTGAAATTAATTTGATCTCCTGAATCGATATAGGAGTATTCTTTTCCATATAATTTCTTATATCACTGAGGTATTCCTTCATCGCCTTTTCACCCGGCGCACCCTTTGTAACCCTTCGGTCGACGCAGGTCTTTAAGCTGATCTCCCCATAGATATCCTCATCGAAGTTCTCGTCTATACTCTTTAACTCATCCAGGGTGCAGTCGTCGATTGTCTTTTTATTGTCAATGCAGTAGAGCACCAGTCTTCCGATTATGCCGTGGGCGTCCCTGAATGGAACACCCTTTCTCACCAGATAATCGGCCGCGTCCGTGGCGTTGGTAAAGCCTCCCGATGCGGAAAACCTCATCATCTCCTCGTTAAAGCGGGTTGCGTCAAGCATCCCGGTAAAGAGCCTGATGCAGTTTTGGACGGTATCGATGGAGTCGAATGCCACTTCCTTGTCCTCCTGCATATCCTTGTCATAGGCGAGGGGTAGCGCCTTCATGGTGGTGAGGAGCGAAACCAGGGCACCGTAGACTCTGCCGGTCTTGCCCCTCACCAGCTCCGCGATATCGGGATTTTTCTTCTGGGGCATTATGGAGCTGCCTGTGGAATAGGTGTCGTCCAGCTCGATAAATCTGTACTCATCGCTGTTCCATATTATGATCTCCTCGGAAAATCTGGAGAGATGCATCATGATAAGTGACAGATCCGACAGATATTCTATCAGATAATCGCGGTCGGAAACCGAGTCCATGGAATTGGCAGTGGCGCCTTTAAATTTGAGTTCCTTCGCAACCATCTCCCTGTCCAGGGGATATGTGGTGCCTGCAAGAGCTCCCGAGCCCAAGGGAGAATAATTCATTCTCTCAAAGGTATCGATAAGCCTTTCTCTGTCCCTCCTGAACATCTCAAAATACGCCGAGATATGATGCGCCAGTGTCAAGGGTTGCGCCTTCTGCAGATGAGTAAAGCCGGGCATCACGGTTTCAGTGCCGGATACGATGATTTTTTCCAATACCCTGAGCAGCTCATAGAGCAGTGCATCGGTGTCCGCAATAGTACGCCTGGTGTATAGTTTCATATCCAACGCCACCTGATCATTTCTGCTGCGTCCGGTGTGAAGTTTTTTTCCGGTATCTCCGATGCGCTCAATAAGCTTTGCCTCCACAAAGGAGTGAATATCCTCGTAATCATCAGTAATGGCGAGCCTTCCCTCGTCTATATCCCTAAGCATTGTATTTAACGCGTTAATGATCTCCTCGCTCTCGCCCTTAGTCAGGACCTTAGTCTCACCGAGCATGGCAGCATGAGCCATTGAGCCCGTAATGTCCTCCCTGTATAATCTCTTATCAAAGCTGATTGAAGCGTTAAAATCATTAACCAGCTCATCGGTCTGCCTGGTGAACCTGCCTCCCCAGAGATTTGCCATTTATCCGTTCCTCTCTTTCTTTTTTCTGCGAAGCTCTGCCTCTCTCAGCGAGAACTCGCACCCACAGTAGTCCTGGCGGTAGAGTGAATATTCTTTTGATAATTCTATTGAGCGCTTGTAGCCGTCCTTCTTTTTGAAATCACTCACCAGATACTCAACGCCGTACTCTTTTCCGATCCGCTCTCCTATCTCGTTCAGCCAGGCGGCTTTTTTCATGGGAGATATGGAAAGTGTGGTGGTAAAGAGATCAAAGCCGTTTTCTGCCGCGTACAAGGCGGATTCCAGTAATCTCAACTCATAGCAGCGGTAGCATCTCTCGCTCCCCTCATAAAGGTCCGTAAGCCCATCAATCGCCTGCAAAAACTCATTTCTGTCATATCTGCCCTCAGCCACGGCAACGCCCGAAGCAAATGGCGCCTCGCCGGTAAAACGGATGAGCTCCTCAACCCTGCGGTGATACTCCTCCTCGGGATAGATATTCGGGTTATAGTAAAACGCGGTAATGTCGTACAAGCTGCCGATATACTCCAGCACATAGCTGCTGCAGGGTGCGCAGCACACATGAAGCAGGAGCTTTTTTTTACGCTCCTCACTCATCGGGAGTCGCTCTCCAGAGCTCCGACAAATAGATCACTGTCGCCGCCGCAAGATAAACAAGTGCCGCAAGCACCATAAACGCGGGCACATGCAGCACAAAGCCTGCAATTATAGTGAGCAGTGCAACAGCAAAATCAGCATAAAACGGTTCTCTTTGGAGGAGCACCGCGATCCCCGTCAGGCACATCAATACCAGCGCAGTCACAAAAAGATCCTGCGAAAATGACAGGACGCTGATCAAAACAAACCCTAAAGCGAGCAGTGCAAATACAGCTACGGCGGCAACGATCTTTGTGTTAGCGGGGAGAACGCTCAGCTCGTAGAGCTTGCCGCGCTCCTCCTTTACCTTTGAATCGCGCTCGATATCAGCTGCAATCTGCTCTGCATCTATCTCTTCGATCTTCTCTATCTGAAGCTCGTCATTTCCTTTATTTGACACTTGAAACCTCCATAGACCGAAAATCGTTACTATTTACAGCCATCTTGGCTGCGAATAATAAAGGTTTTACCAAATACAAATCGGGTCGTAATCACGCAGTGAGTGCGCACTTCGACTGTGAATGACAACGAAAAAATCCTTTTTACTATATCACGAAAATCAAGATTTAGCAAATAAAAATAATATCATTTTTATGGTGTGATCTTTGCGGGAGCAAACCTTATTACACTTGCGACTGCACCGACTGTTGAAACAGCAATTAAAGAAAAATAAAATATGATAAAAAAAACGCCCCTTAAAAAACGAAGGGCGTTTTTTTGTTAAAATCTTAAGATGTAAAGATATTTGTGTTTGTGAAAAAGTTCTGTGTACGGCGTTGTTCATCCTCCTGCTGCTTCTTCTGCATGAGCACCGCGTAAGCCTGCAGGTTTTCCTTTTTCTTTTGCTCGGTCACAGCCTGGGGATAATCCGTATCAGCTATACGGCTGCTTGCCGATGTGACATTGTAGGAAGCCTGGGTATTGAAATTGTAGGCGTAATCCATGCCATTTGATGAAGCACCCATCGACGAACGGTTTCCCGAAACCGACTGTATCGCGTTGTCCAGAACCGACATATCAAATTGCCCTGTCACATCAAAATTCTCGATGCCGAGGGAACGGAGTGTCGACTGACCGACATTAAAAGATGCAGTATTTCCGTTTGAGTCGGTGGCAAGCGAGAAGCTTCCGTCTCCATCCAACAATCTCTTTCCATTGTACATGGTCTGCTCTGCAATATCTGCAATACCCTTTTTCAGCTGATCGATCTCATCCTGATATGCGCGCCTTTCGTCATCACTGACTACTGCGTCATTTGACGCAGCCACTGCCAGCTCCTTCATGCGCTGCAGATAATCGGAAACCTGCGACTCGGCACCATCAGCGACCTTTATCAGATCCTGAGCCGAGCGGATGTTATTTGATCCGGCGTCAAGACCTGTGGCATTCCGATCCAACTCCTCTGAGACAGATAAGCCCGCAGCGTCGTCTGCGGCCGAATTAATGCGTCTCCCTGTAGCCAGGGGCTGATAATAATTGGCTGATGACCCTGATATTCCTGAAACTCCACTCATAATTTCCCTCCTCTGATAACGCCAGCTTATTATCTGTCTTAAGTCCTTCGGTGTCTGGCTCCTAAATCTGTAAAACAAAAAATATTCTCAAGAAAAATCTTCCACTGCTCCAAAGTTTTTATCGATGACCTTCATGACCCTGTCGGGTTCAAATGGCTTTACAACGAAGTCCTTCGCTCCGGCATTTATAGCCTCAACCACCTTATTCTGCTGCCCCATGGAGGATACAATGATAACACAGGCCAGCGGATCGATGGCCAGTATCTGTCTGGTGGCCTCGATACCGTCCATGCCGTTCATGGTGATGTCCATCATAACTACTTCCGGACGGAACTGCTTAAATTTCGCAACGGCCTCTTCGCCGTCCGCCGCCTCGCATACTATCGTATGGTCATGGGCTTTTAATATACGCGCCAATGCCATGCGGATGAACGCTGCATCGTCGCAAATCATAACTCTAGCCATATTCAGCCTCTATATACCATTTATTACGGACTAGTATACAACACTTTTTCGGAAATGTCACGAACTTTTTTAAATTGTGCTGTTCATGCTCCCCATCCTGTATCCGTCCAGGTCAACGGTCACGAAGGAAAACCCTAATTTCCTGAATTCTTCGCAGATCCTCTCCCGAAGCGGTGTTTCGCAGAGACGGGTAATGTCCTCTGCCGGAACCTCTATGCGGGCAGTGTTTCCCTGCATCCTGACTCTTTCTACCAAAAATCCGTGATCTATCAAAAACTCCTCGGCAAGATCGATCCTCCCCAGCTTATCAGCGGTGATCTCCTCACCGTAGGTAAACCGGGATGCAAGACAGGCATAGGATGGCTTGTCCGCCGTGGGAAGACCAAGATTCCTTGACAGTTCTCTTATCTCGGCCTTTGTGAGACCAGCTTCACGCAATGGGCTCACCACAGAAAGCTCCTCAACCGCTTTTAACCCCGGGCGGTAGTCTCCCAGATCGTCCATATTAGAGCCTTCTGCCACATATTCTATACCTTGTTCCTTTGCGATCTTTTTTATCTCTGTGAATATGCCTCTCTTACAGTAGTAGCATCTGTCCTTGCCGTTGTGGCGGTATTCCTCCTCCTGTCGCGGGTCGGCGTGGCAGAAGAACTGTCTGATGCCGCGCTCCTCACAAAAGGCCTTTGCCTCCGCTATTTCTCTCCTCGGAACAGAAGGATCCGACTGCGTCACAGCGATCGCTTTGTCTCCCAGCTCGCTGTAAGCTACCGTGAGGAGGAAGGTAGAGTCCACTCCTGCGGAAAAGCCTACGGCGAGGCTGCCGAGAGATCTAATATAATTCCTAAGATACTGATCCTTCTTCCTTAAAATTCTGTCCATACACTTACCTCAAAAATTTCCCTTGACATTTGTATTGTACCAAGGTTTACAATAAGGCTGTTTGTTCGGGCTGACGCCCCGGCGAGCGCGGAAAGCGGCCCCGGGCAACCAGAAATCCCCATCTATTTCCGGACGGTACGGCCGCCCGCTGGATACAGGAGAGTTAGCGTATGAGAAATGCAGTAATCGTAGACGGCTGCCGGACCGCAGTGGGCAGCATGGGCGGCTGTTTGAAGCCCATGAGCGCTTTGGACCTGGCCTGCGCCGTTCT
>CALFUE010000039.1 GCA_937916345.1 uncultured bacterium | reverse complement strand
AGTCTCAAATTATTGCGCAAGCGCATAATTTGGACCTTTTGACCCTTGTATCATCTTATAGTAAACGCATTTAATAAATGCGTTTACTATACACCGGTGCCCTGATATCATCCTATTGACAAAGTCGGCCCGGGCAGGTAAATTTACTGTAAAATATGAGGAGCCGGATGCCATTGGCGCCTGTTTTTGGGGCGGTTCCTGCGCTATCATAAGGAGGATAAAAATGGTCGATATAATCATCTTTTCAATACTAATGCTCCTTTACCTGGTACTCCTGGAGCTGTCAAAAAATGCTATATACGGCTGGTTTGTTGCAATTTTTATTGCAATCGTTTTTTTTGTTACAAGATATCGTTACAAAAAAGAAAACCTCTGGACTCCCAAAAACGCCTTTATCACCTGGTCTCTTGCTATACTGCTGTGCTTCGGAAACTATTTCCTGACGGAGCCCCCGGTGGCAGCCACCGGCGCGGTCAACCTCTCAAACCCGGTGAAGACCGACACCATCAGTCTGGCAAAAGGGGAACTATGCGGCGTCTACAACCTGGACCAAAGCGTGGCTGTCTACGCCGGTATCCCCTACGCAAAGCCCCCCGTGGGTGAGCTCAGATGGAAGGAGCCTGAGGAACCGGAAGGCTGGGACGGCCTCATGACCTGCGATCACTTCGGCCCCAGAGCCATGCAGACCGACGCCCCGCCCCTGATCAACTCACTCTACCGCCTGTTGGGCTACCATGACTACGAGATCAGCTTTTACGACAACTATATCGAGCCCATGTCGGAGGACTGCCTGTATTTAAACATCTGGCAGCCGGCGGAAGCTCTCTCCTCCGATGAAAAGCTGCCGGTCCTGTTCTACATCCACGGCGGCTCACTCACCGACGGCAAATCCTACGACGAGCGGTTCCGGGGTGAGACTCTGGCAAAAAAAGGCGTGATCGTGGTGACTGTCGGCTACAGATTAAATGTCTTCGGATATCTGGCCACTGACGAGCTCGCGGCTGAATCGGCAAACGGTACCACCGGAAACTACGGGCTCTTAGACCAGATCGCAGCGCTTAAATGGGTAAATGAAAATATAGAAGCCTTCGGCGGTGACAACAAAAGAATCACCATCGCGGGTGAATCCGCAGGAGCTTCCAGCGTGAACGCCATCTGCGTATCACCCCTCGCAAAGGGACTTTTCTCACAGGCCATTGCAGATTCCAGCAGCATTCTCCCGAATGTTCCCTACCACACCTTCAGAACCGCTTCGGACGCCCTTGAGACGGGCTCAGACATAATGAAAGAAATGGGATGCAGCACTTTGGAGGAGATGCGGGCTCTGCCTGCGGAGACTCTGGTTAAAACCGCCTTCAAAAACAGCGCGATGATGGTAGACGGATACGCCATCACAGAGCAGCCCTGTCTGACATACGAAAAGGGAAACAACAACGAGTCCGCCCTGCTGAACGGCTTCAACGGCAAAGAAGCGGACACTTTTCTAATGGATTATAAAGCCACAAACCAAAACTATATCGAATTGCTCAGGGACGCCTTCGGAGACTACGCGGAAGAGGTGGCGGAGATCGTGCCTCCTGACAGCTATCCGCAGACACAGAAATTTCTGATCGACAAAGGAGGCGAGGCAAAAGGCGCCTTGAACCACGCCTACAGCGCCGCCTGGTTTACCTACAGCCACTACCTGTGGAGCAATGCCGCAAGCAGTCAGGGGCTGCCCGTATATGAATATTATTTCACGAAAAAAAACGATTCACTCTCAGACTACCACGGCGGCGAGCTGGTTTACTTCTTCGGAAACCAGCACTTCCACCAGAGGCTGTACACGAAGTCGGACACTAAACTCTCAGAGACCATGCAGGATTACTGGGTGAACTTTATAAAAACGGGAGACCCGAACAAAGAAGGTCTGCCTCAGTGGCTCCCGGTGACAGCCGAAAACAAGCAGCTGCTTGAGCTCGGCGATGAGATCAGGATGACAGACGATCCCTTCACTCACTTGTACGGGATACTCGACATATATCAATCGGAAAAGGGAGCATACGCTGACCAGGAAAATTATACATAGTTATAGTGCAGTAAACCTATATCACCACTTTTGCGCAGGCGCAAGTGGTGAATGGCTTTTTGCACTGGTATCATAAACCCGAATTATTCACAGCCACCACACAGTCAAGCCACAGACCATACGCACATAAAGTGCGTATGTCGCTGCTAAAGCAGCTTTTGTCTGAGGCTGTGTGGTGGGTGAATTCTATTCACCGAATAGGTGAAACATGCAAATCAGCTTACACGCAAGCGTGACGCTTGATTTTGCATGTTTTACCTATTGCTGTGAATAATTCGGGATAAATCATTCAAGGATGAATTTGACACGGCTTCCCGCGCCCTCATGTACACAATAGGACGAGACAGGAAACTCATCCGGTTCTCCCTCGCCGTCCGCATAGATATAATCTCCGTTTTCATCCAGAGGTCTTATCTGTATCACATTATTATCTCTGTCGAGATATTCAGGATCTATAAATGCTTCCGATCTCCCGGTGAAAACTATACAGTGAACGCCGTTTATCTGAAGCTCCATACCACTGAAATCCCCGGATACGGTATAGACGGTCTCCTTCGCAAATAAGCCCTGGGCTGTCTTTTCACACCTGATGCTCTCATCCGGCACGCATGCTCCGAAGGAAGAGACCAGTGTATCAAAATCCGCAAACTGCTCATCCAGCCATGCTATCCTCTCCGTCACAAAGCCGCCCAGATCATCATAGGCGCCTGAAAAAGCCTTGGTCTTGCCGCCGCCATAGTATCTTTCATTGTAGGTATGGAGCCATACCGTATCGTTCATCTTTCCGTCATAGGTCAGATACAGCCTGTATTTTTCGATGGAATCCACCAGATCCTGCAACTGGTTATCCCTTATCTCATGATATTTCTCGTACAGTCTGTAAAGGAAGTAGGGATCCTTTATGAGATACCTGTTCCACTGGACGGACTGATAGTACCATTCGTTGGTGAAATACTCATTCGTTGTGTGCCACTGCGTGGGGAAGCAGGTATCGATGTTGTACATATTGATATTTCCATATGCCCAGTCGTAATCCCACGCCGGACCCATATACGCCTTCCCATGTATGTCCTTGTACAGAAATGTGGAATTTTTCATGGAATCCCAGTTCATTGAAACCTCACAGACAAGCATGTTCTGCAGCAGAGAATCCATGTCAAAAAGCTCCGAATAGTGATATCCGTCAAAGGTCTCGTCGTGATAATCCGTCTCCGTCAGGCGCCCCTTCCAGCCGCGCAGCATTGTAAATCTGATGCCTTTGCCCTCATAGTGCGTGTCCGCGGCATGATATGTATGATCCGGCGAGTGAAGGGCGTATTCAAAGGACTGGATGTAATTTTTAGTGTATCTATAGAGCTCGCTTTCCTCACTTACATGCTCCGGCGTGTTGAAGTAAAAGGGCTGCTGAAAGGCAGTAATCACCTTGGTTTTTGATTTGGAATTGTACGCGTAAAAATCTCCCTCCAGAAGGAAGCCCCCCGTCTGGGGCATTCTCGTTTCCGGCTGTGCTTCAGCTTCAAAGGTATTCTCCCAGTCATAGATATCTACCCTGTTCTTTCCCACCCTGACATGCTCCGCCAGCTGGTAGACGCCCCGGTATTCATCATTCAGATACAGATTCACCAACACCGAACGGCTGGCAGTCTCCTGCCCTATACTCCTTGCAAAATCGAGTGTTATCTTGTTTCTGATGAGAGTATGATCGATATCATTCGCCAGCAGCACCCAGTGCTTGCTCTCTCCCATTCCGAACAGATCGGCCTTCTTATCCAGTTTTATCTTGTAGGGTTGTTTTTCGCGATATTTAGTAGAATTTCCTCTGAGATGGATGGTTGCTCCGCCGGAATACAAATACTGAGCGGGTGTGCCTCCCGGATCATCCGTGATCGCGATACCTATCTCTCTGGCAGATCTCCCTATATCCTCATCCGACCATATCTCCACCACAGGCAGTACCGTAGACACCGATTCCGTACTGACATCCGGATACGACATGTGATAGACACTCCCGTCCGCATTTTCAGCATCCGCGCCGCAGCCGCTGAGGAAAAGCTCTGCGGCAAGAACCACAGCAAAAAACTTTTTTGTCCGGCGCACCTTTTTGTGAATATCCATCTGCTCGCCCTCCTGAAATTATAGTGAACGTCAAAAATATTTTTTAAGACATCTTACCACACCTCAGGTAAAAATGGAAGTATTCGGGCTTTAACCGATCCAGTCGTATATGACTCCGTACACATTCTCCGGATCCTTGTAATTGGCCTGACCATGACCCGCACCCTCCACTATCAGAAGCTTCTTTTCACAGGAGGCAGCGTCGTAGAGCTCATACGCCTGATCGACAGAGATCATCCTGTCCGCATCCCCATGGATAAACAGCGTGGGAATGCGGCTTTTTTTTACCGCATCAAGGGCTGAGGCGTCATAAAGATCATAGCCTCCCCTGACAAGCAGCATGAGGCGCACTGAATCCACAAAGGGAAAAGCAGGAAGAGAGAACCATTCTCCCGCCTTTTCTCCGAACATGGTATAGGCGTCGGTGTATGAGGCATCGGAGACGATATGGCTCACCTGCTGCGGCAGCTCCGGCATGCCGCTCATGATTAGAGCGCAGGCCGCACCCATGGACTGACCGTGAATCACAATATCAGCCCGGGGATCCTCCGTAAGGATCACATCCAGCCATCCGATACAGTCATACGCATCCGTAAGCCCCATTCCGATGTAATCACCCTCGCTCTCACCCTGGCAGCGCAGATCCGGCACCAGCACATCATAGCCCCACTCATAATAGTGCATGGCATAAATGTACATCATCTCCTTGATGCCGGTATAGCCGTGAAGTAAAAGTACCCATTTACCCACAGGCTTTTCATGTGTAAACTTCACAGCCACAAGCCTGTATCCGTCGTCGTTTATGCGGGTAAGCTTTTCTTTTTGAGTTTCCTGAAACCATTCTCTCATAATCGCGGTCTCTGCCGCCTGATTTTCCGTGATGTCATCGGTATATACCAGCTCGGAGTATCCCTTTTCGGATATCCGCTGAAAATCCTGCAGCTGCTCCATAAAGGAGGGTACAAGCACCGCGTCCACGAGAAAATAGATAACTGTCCAGTATGCGGCAAATAATATCAGCAGGATGAATATTATCGCAATTTTCAGCTTCTTATGCTTCTTCATAAATGCCGTTCCAATCATAATAATCTCTTGACTGCTAAATTCAAGTCTCGCTCGCGAGACTTGGCGCCGGATTTGCGCCAGCTTTGCTGGCAT
>CALFUE010000038.1 GCA_937916345.1 uncultured bacterium | reverse complement strand
GATAACCTTTTCGATCTGTAAATAATCCATGAATCCGTCCTTTCTATGCCCTTGGCATCATTAGAATATTTGGTTTCCCAAAACCTTTTTTAGTCTAACACAATAGTTTCACCCTTTCAAGAATGTTATTTATTTTTTTAAGACTTGCCCCGGCTCACTTTAGTTTTTCTTTTTTACGGTTTCATCATGCTTTACAATGGAGTCTGCGGGGATCACGCCGCGGACGCATGAAACCGGATAGATATTTGTGTGTCTGCCGATGACTGAGCCCGGATTCAGCACACTGTTGCAGCCTACCTCGACGAAATCTCCCAGCATCGCCCCAAACTTTTTTAATCCTGTGTCGATCCTGTCACCCTGTCCTTTCACACTGACGAGAGTCTTGTCGGATTTCACGTTTGAAGTGATAGAGCCCGCCCCCATATGTGAGCGGTAGCCCAGTATCGAATCCCCCACATAATTGTAATGAGGCACCTGCACATTGTCAAAGAGCACCACATTCTTCAGCTCTGTTGAATTGCCCACCACGCAGTTTTTCCCGACGATGGCGCTGCCCCTGATAAAGGCGCAATGACGTATCTCCGCCTCCTCATCTATTATCATAGGCCCGTTAAGGTAAGCCGTGGGAAAAACAGTCGCGCTTTTTGCCACCCAGATATCCTCTCCCCTCATCTCAAACCTCTCAGGATCAAGGCTCTCCCCAAGCTTTTTGATGAAATCCTTTAAGACAGCATAAACGCGGTTGTCGTCTAGAAAATCAATTTCCCCGGTAGTAGCGCGACAATCCCGCCGCTATGGTATGCTCCAGATCGTACAGATCACCTACTCTTATTTCTTCCACCTCTTTTTCCTCCTCTAATAACGCCAGTTTATTATCTGACTCCTATGGCTGATTTTTTATCACTTTTAGCGGTTTTATCCGTTTTGTAATAGGACGCCGCCTTCATATAATACTGCTTCATGGAGTTCTCGCTGCCGTTCTTCTTTACGAGATCGGTGTTCTTCACTATGAAGTCGGAAAGCTTTTTCATATACTCATCCTCAGTCACCTTTCCCTCCGCCACCATGGAAAGCCCCTTCTCCCAGCTGGCAGTGAGTTCCGGGTTTAAGAGAGGTCTTATGGAAACCGAAACGATATCGTAGATCATCTCCCCCCTCAACTCGGGCGAGAGATTCTGATTTTTTTTATCGAGTTTCATATAGCCGTTTCTCACCAGCTTTGCGATAACCTCCGCCCTGGTAGCCGAGGTTCCGATACCGCTTCCCTTTATCTGGCTTCGAAGCTCCTCGTCCTCTATGAGATTTCCTGCATTTTCCATGGCAAGTATCATGGAGCCCGATGTGTACCGTTTCGGCGGAGTCGTGGAGGCTTCCTTTATTTCAAAGCCGAAAACGGGCAGCTCATCACCTTTTTTCAAGGTCGATAAAGCATTGATCATAGAGCTGTCTCCTGTCTGTTCATCGGAAGCTTTGTCATCGCTCTCCCGAACCTGCTTTTTGTCGTCAAAAAAGGAATAATTCATCACTGATAAGTACCCTTCTTTGAAAAGTACCTTTGCGGCGGCAAAAAACCTTTCACTACCGATTGCGGCAGTGATGCACGCCTTTTTGTACTCGGCCCCCGGCAGAAATATTGCCAGAAATCTCCTGACTATCACCTCATAGATCTTCGCGCCAAGGCTCCCAACCTTTGTCAGCGCGGATAATCCCTGTCCCGTGGGAATTATGGCGTAGTGGTCGGTTATCTTTGAGTCATTTACATATCTCGTCTTTTCAAGACTCTTATAGAGACCGCCGTCCATTATCTCCCTGACAAAGGACTCTACTGTTTTCAAGGCCGAAAGCCCCTTTATATTTTTTGTTATCTCCTTTGCTATGGCGCTCGACAGGACTCTGGCGTCGGTCCTGGGATATGTCACAAGCTTCTTCTCGTATAATTCCTGCACCTGCTTTAAGGTCTCATCCGGGCTGATCTTGAAAAGCTTCGAGCAGATATTTTGAAGCTCCGCCAGATTAAACAGCAGCGGAGGACTCTTTTTTTCCGTCTTTTTTTCGATATTTTCTACCGCGAGGGTCTTTTTAGCGCTGTTGCCAAGCTCATTGATAAGCTTTAAAGCGTCCTCCCGTTTCTTAAACCCGTTCTCCTTGTACAACAGAGGAGACTCGAAATACTTCGATCCTCTGACGGCACGCCACTCGAAATTAAGCGCACCATCTCCAACCCCTGCCTCGCACAGCAGGCGAAAATAGGGTGTCTCGGTGAAATTTCTGATCTCCCGTTCCCTCTTTACCACCATTCCCAGTACACAGGTCATTACACGTCCCACCGCTATAACAGAATACTTCTCCTTTAAGAATGAAGACATACTGTTTCCAAAGCGCAGGGTGAGAATCCTCGAAAAATTGATTCCCATGAGGTAATCCTCCTTCGCCCGAAGGTACGCAGCAGATGAGAGGGCGTCATACTCACTCAGGTCCTTCGCCTCCCTGATTCCCCGCAGTATCTCCTCTTTCGTCTGGGAATCGATCCAGACGCGGCGCCTCACTTTGCCCTTGACATGGGCCTCCTGCTCCACCAGGCGGTATATGTACTCCCCCTCTCTGCCGGAGTCGGTGCAGACATAGATAGTCTCCACATCATCGCGGTTCAGAAGGGATGAGACAATATTAAACTGTTTTCTTGTGGAAGGAATGGTCTCATAGAGGAATTTTTCCGGAATGAAGGGCAGAGTCGCCTCGCTCCACTTTCGATACTTCTCATCATAGACCTCAGGATAGCTCATTGTCACCAGGTGACCGACACACCAAGTGACATAAGCCCTTTCAGATTCTATATATCCGTCTTTTCTCCCTCCGTTTATATCGAGAGCCTTGGCAAACTCTGCGGCAACGGAGGGTTTCTCAGCAATAAATAAAGCCTTTCCCATAACTATAGCTCATTCATATCGACCAGAGTGAATCTCTCGTCGCGCTCGGCAACCTTTATAAGTGCCTCATGGAAGGTGGTTGCCGAAAAGAAATAAATGCAGCTGGATTTGATCTTTGCCTTCTTCATGGCAGCTGTCAGCTCAACTATTACATCGGGCTGCATCACGGGATCTATCCAATTACATACACCCACCAGAATATTTCTCTCGGTGTCTGCCGCCATGATATCTATCTTGTTGTTCTTGCCCAGCCATGTTCCGGAGCGCACCAGCTTTAATGGCAGGCGGCCCATCTTGTTCATCAGCTCCAGATACTGGAGACATACCTCCGAGAAAGTAGGGGCGAAATATTCATCTATATACGGAGCGATGTTGGCATCGTAAAACTCCTCCGGTCCCATCATCTCATAGTCGGACATGTTCGGATAGACAAACCTGAACCAGAAATTGATGAAGGGATCCTTGATGCGGTACATGCCCTTCTTTGTGTTGTCCCAGCCGCCGGTCTCAAAACTGACTACCTTTTCAACCACGTCGAACTCTGCCAGATTTTTCATGTAGACCATCAATATTTTGAGTGACTATTGCTTTTAGTTTACCAATACTTTCTAATTTAGTTAAATATGTGTGACAGATAGATCGGAAGAGCGTCGTGTAGGGA
>CALFUE010000037.1 GCA_937916345.1 uncultured bacterium | reverse complement strand
GTGCCCTTCATGGAGGAGAACCCCTACGAGGCCGTCTATGTCAACGTGTTCGGCAACCCGCCATGATCTTTACGATCACGCTTCTGCCATACGTGCCATACATTTTCCGAAAGACTTCGACGATCTGAAAAAAGGGCGCGACCGTCTCGTGTTCGAGGAGTTTTACACCTTCTTAAAAAAGCTCTGTGAGCTCCGCGAAAATGAGGTCTCATATCCCAATAACTTCGAATTTTGCGATGAGACAAGGGTGCTTAATTTTTTATCAAAGCTGCCGTATACACTCACAGGGGCGCAGAAGAGGACTTTGCGGGAAATATTAAATGATATGAGAGGTGAAAATGTCTCCTACCGCCTGATACAGGGCGATGTAGGAAGCGGAAAGACCATTGTGGCCTTCCTTGCCATGGTATATGCGGCGCTTTCCGGATATTCCGCCCTCATGATGGCGCCTACCTCCGTGCTGGCGCTCCAACACTATGAGACATTTTTGTCCTGGATAAAGCTCTTCGGACCGGAATGTGATATTGAGATCGTCATTTTAACAGCCAGATCAAAAAACAAGTCGGCCTTAAAAAAGAAAATAGCATCCGAAAAGGGGCTCATAATAGTGGGAACACAGGCTCTGATAAGCGATGGGACGGAAATCGATACGCCTGCCATCGTGATAACGGATGAGCAGCACCGCTTCGGAGTAATGCAGAGGGAGCGCCTGGCGCTAAAGGGCACTCACCCCCACGAGCTTGCCATGTCGGCGACTCCGATCCCCAGAAGTCTCGCCATGATCCTCTATGCCGGGGTGAATGTCTCCATAATAGATGAGATGCCTGAAAACAGGCTTCCCATAAAAAGCTTTGTGGCGGACGAGAGTTATCGGGTCTCAACCTACAGATTCATAAATAAAGAGATAGAATCGGGCCGACAGGTCTATGTGATATGCCCTCTGGTAGAGCCCTCGGAGGATATGGACTTAAAGGATGTGGAGACTGAAACGGAGATGCTGAGGGCTGTATTTCCGGGGTTAAGGATAGAAGGCTTAAACGGCAGGATGCCTCAGGATAAAAAAGATGAGATCATGAGTTCCTTTGCTGCCGGTGAAACGGACATCCTCGTATCCACCACCGTCGTAGAGGTGGGCATCAATGTGCCCAACGCCACCTTTATGCTGATAGAGAATTCGGAGCGTTTCGGGCTGGCGACATTGCATCAGCTGCGGGGAAGGGTCGGACGCGGTGAGTTTCAGTCATACTGTGTATTTATGACCGGAAAAAATGCGGATACGGAAAGATTGAAGATAATGGGAGAGTCCGACAACGGATTTGAGATAGCGGATTATGATCTGTCAAAGAGAGGACCGGGGGATTTCTTCGGAATCAGACAAAGTGGAGAGATAGGGTTTAAGCTGGCGGACATATATCAGGATGCGGGAATACTTCGTGCGGCCGCCGAAGAAGTGAAAGGAAGTGATATATAATGGGATTTTTAGACAGTGATATGGTGAAGGGCTTTATGCGAATGGCAGATTTAAGCATTTCCATGGGATGGCACGAAAGAAACGGAGGAAATCTGAGCTATATCGCTTCTTGCGACGAGATAGCCCGATACAGCAGTGAATTTACACCAGGTGAATGGGTCGATATGGATTTTGAGGTCCTGGGGCTGAAAGGCGCATATCTGCTTGTCACTGGTTCCGGACAATATTTCATGAATGTTTCCAGGGATCCTCTTCATTCCTTCGGACTCATAGAGCTTGACGAAACGGGCTCTCGCTATAGGAAACTTTACGGTCTAATTGACTGCAGTCCCACCTCGGAGCTTCCCGCCCATCTCTTAAATCTTGAGACAAAGAGGAGTATTGATCCTGGATTTCGCATAGTTTATCACGCCCACACGGTAAACTTAAACGCGCTTACATTTGTACTGCCTTTGACCGATGAGGATTTCTCGAGAGAACTCATGGAGATGATGCCGGAGTGCGTGCTGGTTTTTCCAAAGGGAGTGGGGATTTTACCCTGGATGGTGCCGGGTGAAAAGGAGGTGGCGCGTGCCACCGCTGAAAAGATGAAGACCTATGATCTTGTGATATGGACGCATCACGGTTCTTTTGCGGCAGGGAAGAGCTTTGACGAGACCTTCGGGCTGATGCACACGGCGGAGAAGGCGGCGGAGACCCTTGTGAAGGTTATATCCATGGGAGGGAAGAGGCAGACGACTACACCAGATCAGATTGAAGCAGTAAAAAAACGCTATATGGGTCGTAATTGCGCAGCAAGTGCGCAATTCGACTGTGAATGGTAACAACAAAGATACGTATCATGAAAAAAAATCTTGCCATATCGTGGAAATAATGATAAGGTATTGTAGTTAGTGAAAAAACGCACATGACACCGGACTTTCGTGCCGAGTCCGCGGATGCGGGGCGCGCTTAGGATGATGGGTCATGGAGGAAAAACGAATGGAGGTAGAAAAATGAGCGTTATTTCAATGAAACAGTTACTTGAAGCTGGTGTGCATTTCGGACACCAGACCAGAAGGTGGAACCCCAAGATGGCTCCCTACATCTATACGGAGCGCAACGGTATCCACATCATTGATCTGCAGAAGACCGTAGGTATGGTTGACGATGCCTACAACGCTATCGCAGACATCGCCGCAAACGGTGGCAGCATCCTGTTTGTAGGCACAAAGAAGCAGGCTCAGGAAGCCATAGCTACAGAGGCAGAGCGTTGCGGTATGTTTTATGTAAACGAGAGATGGCTCGGCGGTATGCTAACAAACTTCAAGACCATCCAGAGCAGGATCAAGACATTAAAGGATATCGAGCGCAAGGAGGCAGACGGCACCTTTGACCTGCTTCCCAAGAAGGAAGTCATCGAGCTGAAAAAGCTCAAGAATAAGCTTGAGAAGAACCTTGGCGGTATCAAACATATGAAAAAAATACCTGACGCCATTTTCGTTGTAGATCCGAAGAAGGAGCATCTCTGCGTAAAGGAAGCTCATGCGCTGGGTATCCCTCTTATCGGAATTTCCGACACAAACTGCGATCCGGAGGAGCTTGATTATGTTATCCCCGGAAATGACGACGCCATCAGAGCTGTGAAGCTTATTGTCTCAAAGATGGCAGATGCTGTCATTGAGGCAAATCAGGGCGAGACAGCCGAGAGCTACTCAGAGGTTGCTAAGGAGATGGAGGAGAACGCTCCTGAGACCGGGAAGAGTATCGAAGAAGTGGCAGCAGAGCAGAATTAATAGAAGGATATCGAAAGGAGTCAACACAACAATGGAAATAACAGCAGCAATGGTAAAAGAGCTTAGGGAAATGACCGGCGCAGGCATGATGGACTGCAAAAAAGCTCTTGGAGAGACAGACGGAAATATGGATGAGGCTGTGGAATACCTCAGAAAGAACGGTCAGGCAAAGGCTGAGAAGAAGGCAGCAAGGATCGCCGCAGAAGGTATCGTACGCATCGCGCTGGACGGAGATAAGAAGGCAGCTATCGTAGAGGTAAACTCAGAGACAGACTTCGTCGCAAAGAACGAAAAATTTCAGTCATTTGTCGAGAGGGTGGCTGAGAGTGCTCTTTCGACAAACGCAACAGAGCTCGACGATTTCCTGAAGGACAGCCTTGCGGGAGATTCCTCAAAGACCATAAACGAGGAGCTGGTATCACAGGTTGCTACCATCGGTGAGAACCTGAAGATTAGACGCTTCGAGAAGGCTGAGGCCACAGACGGAATTCTGGTTGACTATATACACGGTGGCGGAAGGATCGGTGTAGTCGTCGTTGCAAAGACAGCCGTGACAGACGACACAGTAAAGGAAGCATTGAAAAACATCGCGATGCAGATAGCAGCTCTCTCTCCGAAGTACATCGAGAGAAAAGACATCAGCGCTGAATTTATAGACCATGAAAAGGAGATCATCAAGGCTCAGATCATGAATGATCCCAAAGAATCTCAAAAACCCGAGAAGGTCATAGCAGGAATGATCGAGGGTCGTATATCAAAGCAGCTTAAGGAGATCTGTCTCTTAGACCAGGTCTATGTAAAGGCAGAGGACGGAAAACAGACTGTCGCAAAATACCTTGAGGAGATTTCAAAGAAGGTCGGTTCAACCGTCGCAGTAGAGCGCTTTATCCGTTTCGAAACCGGCGAGGGGCTCGAGAAGAAGAATGAAGATTTCGCAGCTGAGGTTGCCGCTCAGATCGGAGGCTGATCCTGTCCTAAGGAGTCATTATGAGCGAAAAAAAAGGCAGCCTTGCTCAGAAGAGAGCACATAAAAAAAAGATAAACCGCATAAAGACAGGCATTGTTGTGATGATTACAGCGATTGCCATGATATGCCTGATCACATGCGTATTTCTGCTTTTCAGAGTGCATTCCCTTCAGACACAGCTGGATATACTCACAGAAAATATACTTATCACGATAGATGACAGTGTGAAGGCCGCAGAAGGCGCAGTGGGAAGCGCAGGGGAGATATTCGAAGGCGAAGACCAAACCGGGATGAGCGACGATGAATTGTCTCTTGAGCTTGAAATATCAGATCTCCTGCTTGAAAAAGTGAGAGATCATGTTGACCCTGCCGAAAACCTCTACAGTGAAGGTGATACGCGCAGGGTTTTTCTGACTTTTGATGACGGTCCCAGCGGTAATACCGGAAAAATACTGGATATACTGGATCAATACGGCATAAAAGCCACATTTTTTGTGAACGGGAGAGATACTGAAGCAATGCGGAAGCTCTATGCCGAGATCGTTAACAGGGGGCACACCATAGGGATGCACTCCTATACCCACAATTACCTCTCGGTTTACGAGTCTCTAAAGAGTTTTGCGGATGATTACAACAGGATCTACGATCTGATCGTCGATGCCGCAGGTGTTGAACCCGGTTTTTACAGGTTTCCAGGCGGGAGCAGCAACAGCGTCTCAGGCGTTGATATGGATGAGCTGATCCGCTTTCTGGGCGCAAGAGGGATCGTTTATTACGATTGGAATGTGGTGAGCGGAGACGCCACTACGCAGGCATACACTTCAGAGGATCTGGTAAACAATGTGATAAACGGTGTCACTAAATACAAGGATTCAGTGGTTCTGATGCACGATGCCACCGAAAAGGTTAGAACGGTAGAGGCACTGCCCGGGATCATAGACGGGCTTTTGGAGATGGATTGCGAGATACTTCCTATCACGGACTCATCTCCTGTAATACATCATTAATCATAAAGGAGGATTGGAATGGGTTTTTTTAAGGACTTCAAGGACGATTTTTCGGAAGCGGTCAGTGAACTGATGCCTCAGGAAGACGATTTTGAGGATAATGACGAATACAAGGAGGAGGATTCCTCCGACAAACCCGGCTCTGATATAGATATCGAAAAGGAAATGAAAAAGATTGATTCACTCCTGGCTGATGTTACAAACGAGCCTGAGAAGCCGGCTGAAAAACCGGTTGAAAAGAAGGTTGAGGAATCTTTTGACAAGTCAATTGAAAAAGAGCTGAATAAGACCATCGACGAGCATCTGGATGCGGAGTTCCCAAGATTTGAGATACCGGGCTTGAATGCCCCCTCAAAGAACGAGCCCGAGACCAAAAATGAAAAGAAGCATCCTCTGGAAGAGGATCCCGATTCAAAGAGTGATACAGAACCCAAGAAAGAGGTTGTCCCCGATTTGATCGAGGTCGAGGAAATAGAAATAGAAGAAAAGAAAGCGGAGGTATCAAAAATGGATTCAATTGATTCTATCAGATCAACTGAAGATTTTGCTTCACAGTCAAAGATGTCTGTATCTGATGAGCTTGATTCGGCAGTAAAAAGTGATGAAAACACGGTCATTACTTCCGGTACAAAGATCGTTGGTAATATCGAAAGCACAGGCTCACTTGAGGTACAGGGCAGCGTGACCGGTGATGTTAAGTGTAACGGAAAACTGACTATCACGGGTTCTCTTACCGGAAACAGCAGTTCATCCGAGTTCTTTGCTGACACTTCAAAGATCGAGGGCGAGATAAGCTCGACCGGCACCGTAAAGGTCGGCATGGGCTCTGTCATCATCGGAAATGTTACTGCTACCGGAGCTGTTATCGCAGGAGCGATAAAGGGTGATATCGATGTCCAGGGTCCTGTAGTCGTCGATTCAAGCGCTGTCATTGTTGGGAACATCAAGTCAAAGTCGGTTCAGATAAACAACGGCGCCGTTATCGAGGGTTTCTGCTCTCAGTGCTACTCGGATATCGATATGGATTCTCTTTTTGAAAAAAGGGATAAATAGGGTTATTTATGAAAAAGCGTATACTTCTGAAACTTTCGGGTGAAGCTATCGCCGGCGGCAAGACTAATGGATTTGATGATGAAATCATAAAGGATGTGGCTTTGCAGGTAAAGGAGATCGTCGACAGCGGCATCTCTGTAGGCATAGTGATAGGCGGAGGGAATTTCTGGAGAGGGCGGTCCGGCAGCGCCGAGATAGACCGCACGAAATCAGATTCCATCGGTATGCTTGCCACTGTAATGAACTGCATCTATGTCTCAGAGATATTCCGTATGCAGGGCATGATGACGAATATACTGACGCCATTTGAATGCGGTTCCTTCACAAAGCTCTTCTCAAAGGATCGAGCCAACAAATATTTCTCAAAAAATATGGTGGTATTCTTTGCCGGCGGTACGGGACATCCCTTTTTCAGCACTGATACCGGAGTGGTGCTGCGGGCAATAGAGACCGACTGTGACGGGATATATCTGGCAAAGGCCATTGACGGAGTATATGACAGGGATCCGAAAAATGATCCGTCTGCAAAAAAATATGACAGGGTTTCGATCCACGAGGTCATTGAAAAAGAACTCGCTGTTGTCGATCTGACGGCCTCTGTGATGTGCATGGAGCATGGGATGCACATGTATGTGTTCGCCCTGAACAAGCCGCACAGCATCAGGGATGCGGTGCTGGGGGATTTCGACGGGACCGAGGTTTATGTCGACTGATTACAAGGGGGATTTATGAACGAAAATATAAAACCGTTTGATGAAAAAATGCAAAAGAGCCTTGTCTCTCTGGACGAGGAGCTGGGAAGCATCAGAGCAGGCCGCGCCAATCCGCATGTACTGGACAGGCTTAGGGTAGACTATTACGGGACACCTACTCCCATACAGCAGGTTGCTAATGTCTCCGTCCCGGAGCCGAGGATGATACAGATACAGCCATGGGAGCCCTCGATATTAAAGGATATTGAAAAAGCCATCCTTATTTCCGACCTGGGGCTTAATCCCACGAATGACGGAAAAGTCATCAGGCTGGTATTTCCTGAGCTCACGGAGGAACGGCGAAAGGATCTGGCAAAGGAAGTAAAAAAGCACGGTGAGGACGCAAAGGTTGCCATAAGAAATATCCGCCGGGACGCGAATGACGCCGTGAAGAAGCTTTCCAAGGGATCCGATGTATCTGAGGATATGACAAAGGATATGGAGGATGAGATACAAAAGCTCACAGATAAATATATCAGTGATATAGACAAGATGGTCGATACAAAGTCAAAAGAAATCTTGACGGTGTGACCATTAATAGTAAAATAGAGAGAGTCAGGTGGGTTTCGCCTGACTCTCTAATGCTATAACAGGAGACGGACTTGAATCCTGTACGAGGACGACTTATGAATGACATACCAAACCATATCGCCATTATAATGGACGGAAACGGCAGATGGGCGAAAAAACAGGGAAAGATACGAAGCTTTGGCCATATGGCAGGCGCAAAAAATATCGAAAAGATCGTTGAGGAGGCCTATCGGCTGGGTGTCAATTATGTGACGGTCTACGCCTTCTCCACAGAAAACTGGAAGCGCTCAAAGGATGAGGTCTCAGAGCTGATGAGACTGATGAGCTCATACCTGGACAGACTTAAAAACGAGGCCGATGAGAGAAATATGCGGCTGAAGGTCATAGGAGATATGACAGGCATTGATCAAAACCTTCGCAAAAAGATCGTGATGATGGAGGATTATACGGACAGATACACCGGTCTCACCTTTACCATCGCATTCAATTACGGTTTCAGGGATGAGATGTGCCGAACCATTAAAAAACTCATGACGTTGGAGCATGAGGGAGAGATAGAAACGGATCAGATCACTCCCGATCTGGTCTCGGAACACCTGGATACAGCGGGACTTCCGGATCCGGATCTTCTGATACGCACCGGAGGCGAGCAGAGACTATCAAATTATCTCTGCTGGCAGCTGGCTTATACGGAATTTTATTTCACCGATGTGGCATGGCCTGATTTTGATGAGAAA
>CALFUE010000036.1 GCA_937916345.1 uncultured bacterium | reverse complement strand
GAGCCGCATGAGGACGAGTCACGTGCTGCGGGCGATTGGCCTTGCCGACGAGGTGGCCCAGGGGAGTCTGCGTCTCGCGATGGGGCGGCAGACGACGGAGGGGGACGTCGACAAGGCAGTGTCTTGCATCGTGGAGGCCGTGCGTGACGAGCGCCGCAGAATCGCTGGACGCATGGGCCGCTCGGTGGGGAGAGGTGAGTGACGTGGGCAAGCTGGTCTTCGTGGGCATGAGCGGCGGCGTGGACTCAAGTGTGTCCGCCTATTTGATGAAGGAGGCCGGCTACGACTGCATCGGCGCCAATATGCGGCTTTTCGACAATGAAGATGCGGGAATCAGCAGAGACAAGACCTGCTGCTCCCTGGATGACGCGGAGGACGCGAGATCCGTAGCCAGAAAGCTCTCCATGCCCTTCTATGTCTTCAATATGAAAGACAATTTCAAGAGGGATGTCATCGACCGTTTCACCTCAGAGTACGAGAGAGCCCACACTCCTAATCCCTGCATAGACTGCAACCGCCATCTGAAATTCGGTAGCCTGCTGAGACGGGCGGCGGAGCTCTCCTGTGATGTGACGGTGACGGGACACTACGCCCGCATCACCATGGAAAACGGCCAATTCACCTTAAAAAAAAGCCTCGACTCGTCAAAAGATCAAAGCTATGTCCTCTACAGTATCAGACGATCCGACCTCTCACTCATCAGATTTCCGTTAGGCGAACTCACCAAGCAGGAGGTCAGGGAGATTGCGGAGAGACAAGGTTTTATCAACTCAAAGAAAAAGGACAGCCAGGATATATGCTTCGTTCCAGACGGGGATCACGCGGCTGCCATCACCAGATTCACGGGAAAGACTTATCCCGAGGGGAATTTCGTAGATATGGAGGGCAGAGTACTCGGCACCCACAGGGGCGTGACCCGCTACACCGTGGGGCAGCGCAGGGGTCTGGGACTGGCACTTCCCGAATCCCTTTATGTACACCATATTGATATCGAAAAAAATGAGGTTTACCTCAGCAGAAACAAAGAATTATTCTCGAAAAACCTGAAAGCCCGTGATGTCAACTGGTTGGTCTGGGAGAAAAATGAAGTCCCGGAAGAATTTGAAGTCAGCGCAAAGATACGCTATCACGCCCCCGAAACGAGGGCTACCGCGCGCGTGTTGTCCGATGATGAAATACAAGTGTATTTCCACGAGCCGGTGCGCGCTATCACCCCCGGTCAGGCCGTGGTATTATACGACGGCGACACGGTGCTGGGAGGCGGCACCATAGAGTGAAATTTTGATCATTTACCAGTGCGGCGGATGTTTGAATCCACCCACTTGTTGTAACCGAGCCAGCTCAGATCATCCTCGCGGACATTTCCGAAGAATTCCGTGACTGCCTCTACCTTTGCATCGATATTGTCAGCATAGGAAAGCACGAGAGCCTCAATCAGAGCCGGCTTTTTCGGCGATCCAAACTCATACTCGCCGTGATGGGCAATAATACAATGCTTAAGCTCCACCAGAAGTCTCTCGGGAAAACTCTCGATCCTGGCGGCTCTCTCTCCCACCATCTCACAGCCGATGACGATATGACCCAGCAGTTGACCTTCATCCGTATAATCATTCAGAGGGAAATCCGACAGCTCTCTCGTCTTTCCGATATCATGGCAAAGGGCAGCCGTGACGAGGAGATCCCGGTTCAAAACAGGATATACCTTCGCAAAATAATCACAATGCCCGGCAACCATCAGCGTGTGCTGGAGCAATCCGCCTAAAAAGCTATGATGAACGCTCTTTGCCGCAGAATGCCCCTTGAAGGCCTTAATGAATGCCTCGTCCTCCACAAAGAAGGACTCTAGCAGCTTGCTAAGGTAAGGATTTTTAACGGTTGAGATCATATTAAGCAGCGCGTCATACATTTCTCCTACATCACGCTTTGACACCGGCACATAGTCCGCCGGGTCGTACTCATTCCCTGAAGCCTTTCTGAGCCTTGAAACCTTTAGCTGGGGCTTACTATTGTATATAGTGACTTCGCCGTTTACGAACACATAATCCATCGAATCGTAATCGTCGATGGCAGGCGAAGACGGATCCCAGATCTTTGTGTCGATGGATCCGGACTTATCCTGCAGTATCAACGAATCGTAGTTCTTCCCGTTTTTTGATACAAGTGTCTGCTTCTGTCTGCAGAGATAAACACCGGCGATCTGCTCACCCTCTCTGAAATCCCCGATAAACTTCATATATTAGTCCTTTCTACTCCTTTATGCTCAGCTCGATCTCTTCGTATTCATCATCTATCAACCGCATCACGGTGATATTCAGGGTATTACCCTCCTGATTGTAGAGATACTTTTTCCAATCGTTCATATTTTCCACGATGTCATCGTTTATTGCGGTAATAATATCTCCTGTCTTTATCCCGGCATAGAATGCGGGTGAATCCACCTCCACATTTCTTACAAACACGCCGTCAGGCATATCATATCCTACGGCCACCGCGTCTGCCGTGTTCGCCAGTGAGAGCCCCAGTGTCACGACCTCATCGCCGTTCATCAACGCCTCGATGACGGACTGCATATCCCCCAGAGACACAGCGCAGACTTGCTCCAAAGTCACCGCCGAGGTGATATCCGGCAGCATCATGCCTATAAACTGACCATTCATATCGGTCAGAAAACCCGACTCGGAATTGCCGCTGATATTTGTCACCACCACGGTAACATTTGAATCCATGATGGGGAGCGCCTGCTTTACCACCGATATAGCGCCCAGCAGTATCTCCCCGGAAATGCCTCTCGGGGAACCCAGAGCCAGGACGAATTTTCCCGTGTAGGAAATGCCGGAATTTGAGATGACGGCAACCTCCAGCAGCGACCTCTGATGCTCAGTGAGCTCAGAGATGTTGACACTCACGACGGCAATACCGTAGACATCGTTTCCTGATACAAGCTCTGCGGGCAGGTAGACGTCCCCCGCCTGGATGTAGATTTCTCCGCTATTTCCGGTAATGGGGGAAGTTGTGAGTATCAGCAGCTCATCCCCGTCTTCCGCAATGATCAGCCCGTCAGCTGAAATGGAATTCTCAAAGGGCAGATCGAACACATCCGTCAGCTTTTCGACATTGTAGACCTTTACCACAGAGCGGCTCAGCTTTGTGCCGACATAGATCATCCTGCTGTAGAGGGACTGGTAATCCTCCTCGGTGAAATTCTGCTCCTGAGTAATATATATCTGCTGAGGCTCTGCCGTCTCTTTATCTGTGTCGCTCCGACCGGCTTCCATATCAGTATTTATCTCCGACGCTTCATCGAAAGCCCCCGATTCCTCCTGAGCTTCCCTTGCTTCGTTTATGAGGTGCAATCGCTCTCTGGTCGCCTCCTCCACCTGGGTTTCGACTGAGCGGGCGACCTCAGGTCTGAAATATAATTCATATGCAACAAACAACACGCCAAAAGCACAAACACCAAAGATCAGACCACATACAACGCTCATGATGAGCTTCCGCCTGGTCTTTCCCAGTCTTCTGCTCTTTGTGGTGGTCTCGGTGATGACACGGAATTCATTTTTTTCTTCGTTATTATCCATATTTGTTACTCGTCTTCCTCATATTCAGGAAGTGAAAATATGAACTCGCAGCCGCCGCCCTCTGTGCTCACTACACTGATATTTTCACCGTGGGCGGTGATTATCTCCTTTACGATGGAAAGACCTATTCCGCTTCCCGTCTTATCCTTTCCTCTGGATACATCGGTCTTGTAAAAGCGATCCCAGATCTTCCCCAACTGGTCGCTCGGTATGCCGATGCCCTGATCCTTTACCGAAACCTGGATCTTGTTTTTATTATGCTTTGCCTCTATCCTTATCGCGGAATTATTATCTGAAAATTTTATTGAATTGTCAAGCAGATTGTGGAGCACCCTGCTGATCTTACCACGATCCGCAAACACTGTCATTTCGGTATCCGAGAGGTGCAGTGCAAGCGTCATGTGCCGTTCCAGGAGTCTCCCCTCAAACAGCCTCGCCGTCTCCCTGATCACCTCCACCAGATCGAACGGCTCTCTGTCCAGGATCATTCTCCCGTGGCTGCCGTACCGGTTCAGCTCCAGGAGCCCACTGGTCATGTTGCTGAGCCTGTCCACCTCGGATAGCACTATACCAAGGTATCTCTCCTGCATCTCCGGCGGGATAGTGCCGTCCATCATCGCGGTGATGTAACCTTTTACCGAGGTCAGGGGCGACCTGAAATCGTGAGATATGTTTGAGATGAATTTTTGCTGGTCAACCTCAAGGGTTGCAAGCTCCTGAGCCATATATTTAAGAGTTGAAATTATATACTCATACTCCTTGTCATGAGCCTTTGGCGGCACTACCTCAAATTTTTTTTCCATGTAGGCACCCGCCACATCAACAATGCCGAGAGCCACCCTCTCCGTAAAGATCCAGTGGAACGCAATCAGGACGAAGGCTTCCATATATATGAATATCGCGGTCAGATAGGTAACATTCAAAAATCCGTCGGAGAAGTCTATGATCTGCTCGACAGGTTCATGCATCAGCAAATAGCCTCTGGTCTCGTAACCGACGGTGACGGACACACATACGGATAGCATGCGCCTGCCACCGAAGGCGTCATTATATCTGTCCACCAGATAGTTTGTTCGCACAAATTCCGAAGCTGAAAAACCTGACGGAACCTCCGTTCCGGTGCGCTGTGAGGCTGTGTCTATGAGAATAGTAGAATCCCGCCCCACTACCCAGGCGTACGCTTCGGTATACTCAGCCACCAGCACCATCTGTCTCTTCAGCAGCTGATCATCCATATTCCGACTGTAATACTCCTCACCGTAATTATCCACGAATATGACCGCAGTACGGTAGAGCTTATCGGCCTCCCTGTGCAGTATTACATCCGTGTAATGCGGCACCGCGTAAACTGCTACGATGAGGAAGCTCACTACTCCGAAGATGATATACAGAATCAGCAGTTTAATGGTCTGACTAAGCTTCATCCTTTACCTCAAATTTGTAACCCACGCCCCAGACCGTGGCGATCTCCCAATCCTTCGCGCCAACAATTTTTTCTCTGATGCGCTTTATGTGTACATCTACAGTTCTGGTGTCTCCTATATAATCGTAGCCCCACAGCTCCTCCAAGAGCTGCTCTCTGGTGAATACCCTGGCGGGATGTGACGCCAGAAAGTGCAGGAGTTCGATCTCCTTTGGAGTCATCTCCACTTTTTTTCCATTAAATACCACTGTATAATTCGAGATGTTGATCTCCAGATCCCTGCAGCGGACGGTGAAATCGTCGGAGGTTTTCTCTGGAGTCTTTTCGCACCTCTCAAAACGGCGGAGCAGCGCCTTTACACGGGCTACCATCTCCTTTGCCTCAAATGGCTTCATAATATAATCATCCGCTCCCATGTCCAGCCCCAACACCTTGTCAAAGGTCTCTCCCTTTGCAGAAAGGAGGATGATAGGGACTGTCGAGACGCTCCTGAGCTTGCTGCAGACCTGATATCCGTCCATACCGGGGAGCATTATGTCCAATATCACCAGGTCGAAGGGCTCCGACGAAAACATTTCAAAAGCGTCCTCTCCGCTTGTGACCTTTACCGTATCGAAGCACTCCTTCACGAGATAGAGTGATATGAGCTCCGCGATATTCTCATCGTCATCTACGATCAAAATCTTTTTTTTATCTGACATGGCTAAACCTACTTGAACTCTACGATTGTTACTCCGGCATCTCCCTCACCGTACTCGCCGAGGTGGTATTTCTTTACATACGACTGCTTTTTCAAGTATCTGTGGACGGCGTCTCTCAGGGCTCCGGAACCCTTGCCGTGTACTATCCTGACACTCTCCAGATTCGAAAGATATGCGTCGTCGAGATATTTGTCCAGCGCACCCAGGGCTTCATCCACCGTCTTTCCTATAAGCATAATCTCAGGGGAAATAAAGGATGCTCTGGCAATGACTCCCTTGTCGTAGTTTGCTTTGCTATTTTTTACATTGCTCTCTGCCGGGCGGGAATCCTTTGGCGCAGCCAGCTCTTTCAGCTCGGCAAAGGTCTTTAGTATTCCCACCTGCACGCCGTACTTACCGTCATCTTTTGGCAGCGCCGTGATGACTCCATCCATGCCGAGAGTTGTGACAAACACGATATCTCCCACCCTTATTGTCTCCGCCGACAGCTTCTTTTTCTGCTCAGGCTCCTCATATGCCAGCCTACCGCCTGCGTCCTTCGTCTTTTCGGAAATAGCCTCACGAACCTTTGTGCGCTTCGCCTCCATCTGCTTCATGTCTGCAGATCCGTCCTTCAACTTTCTAAAATCGCGGATAGTCTCGTCGGCAAGAGATTTCGCGTCCTTTAGTATATCAGCAGCCTGATCCTTTGCCTCGCGCAATATCTTTTCACGGCTGGAGATGAGCTTTTCCTCCTTTGCCTTCAGCTTTAACGCCAGATCCTTGGTCTCATCCTTCAATCTGGCGATCTCTTCCCTCTCTCTCTCTATGGTGAGCCTGCTCTCCTCAAGATCCGTGATGAGATCCTCGAAATTCGCCTGATCCTTGTCAATTCTGCTCTTTGCGGCGGAAACGATGGCTTTTTTCAGACCCAGTTTTTCAGAGATGGCGAAAGCGTTGCTCTTTCCCGGGATCCCGATCAGCAATCTGTAGGTAGGCGACAGCGTTTCCACATTAAACTCCAGGCATGCATTTTCCACTGAGTCAGTGGTGAGGGCGTAGACCTTTAGTTCTGCGTAATGGGTGGTGGCCATTGCCCTGACCTTTCTTTCCCTCATATAGTCTAGTATAGAAGCCGCCAGCGCGGCTCCCTCCGTGGGATCGGTTCCGGAACAGAGCTCATCCAGGAGCACCATAGTTCTCTCATTGACACGCTCCAAAATCTTTACGATGTTTTTCATGTGAGACGAAAAGGTAGATAGACTCTGCTCAATACTCTGCTCGTCACCTATATCCGCGTAAAGCTCGTCAAACATGGATATGCTCGTGCCGCTCTCTGCAGGCACAGGAAGGCCGCTCATTGCCATTAGGGCAAGGAGTCCCATTGTCTTTAAGGAGACTGTCTTTCCCCCGGTATTGGGACCTGTGACAACCAGTATATTGAAGTCGTCACCCAGTCTGATATCTACAGGCCTGGCTGAATCAACGGGAAGCAGGGGATGGCGGGCGTTCTTTAGCACAACGCGTCCGTCCGTGGTGATCCCCGGAACTTTTGCCCGTATATCTCTGGAGTATTTCGCCTTCGCGAATATATAATCCAGACTCACGAGCACATCATGGTCTCTGTCGATATCTTCGGCGTACTCCCCCGCAAACAGGGAGAGACGCTCAAGAATCTTTTCAATTTCTTTCTTTTCCTCGATGATAAGCTCCTGATACTCATTATTAAGCTTTACCACGCTCTCCGGCTCAATAAAAAGAGTGCCTCCGCTGCCCGATGTGTCATGTGTCACACCAGGAAAATGCTTCTTGTACTCCGCTCTGACGGGGAGACAGTACCTGCCATCTCTCATAGTGGGATTTGAAACCGCCAAGTAACCCTTGTTGTCGCAACTGTTTATAATGGCGTTCAGCTCGTCATGGACTCTGCCATCCATCTGTCCGATCTTTTTTCTAATAAAGGACAAAGCAGCAGACGCATCATCCGCCATGGTGTCTGCAGATATGATGCAGCGCTTTATCTCCGTGACTAGAGTGGGAACCACGATCAAGTCCTCGAAATAGCTAGAGATCTTGTCCTTCTTTCCCTCAGGGGCTGTGGCTTTGCCATACTCCAACAGAGATGTGGCTGTATCCAGCAGATATGCGATGCCCAGGAGTTCCTCCATGTCGAGGGTAGCCTTTACCTTTAGGCGCTTTACGCTCTCCGATACAGGTGCTATCCCTCGAAAAACCGGCTCTCCGCCGCGTCTCAGTCTCTCTATGGCACTGCCTGTCTCGGCAAGTCTCGTCCTTACCCACTCCACATCCGAAGATGGATACATATTTAAGAAGCGCTTTGCAGCTTCGCGCGACGAGGCATACTTCGTCAACCGCCCTGTGATCTTGTAATATTCTAATGTCTTTAATACTCTCTTATTCATAGTAAATATACTGTAACTGTTTAGCAGCGCGAAGCATTTACTGCTGAGCGACTGCCCAAAAAACGTAAATCCAGCAGACGAGGCATCAACTTTCCATGGTGTAAGAAGAGATATGTATGTCTGTAAATAGCAGATGCAACAGAAAAGCGCTGTCACATTCGTGACAGCGCGTAACAAACAAAGATTTATACCAGCTCGATGAGAACCATCAGGGCACCGTCACCCTTTCTCTCTCCGATTTTTACCATTCTGGTGTAACCACCATTCCTTCCTGCATACTTTGGTCCGATTTCGTCAAAGAGCTTTGCGGGAAGATCAACCTTTTTGGTATTCTTCTTTTTGCCCTTGTTCTCCTTCGGGACCTCTGTCACAGGATAGAGAATCTCAAGCATCTGGCGTCTTGCGTGAAGACGGCTGGGCTTGTCTACCTTTATGGTCTTTTCTACGGTATCGTACTTTGTAACCTTTTTACCGTCAACAACTTCCTTTACACGCTTGTTGTCCACGTCCTTGAGGGGAACTTTTACTGTAATGGTCTTCTCCTCATAATTATCTTTTTCCCTGATCCCGAGAGCGATAAGCTTTTCAGTCCACTTGCGGATCTCCTTTGCTCTGGCCTCAGTGGTTGTGATCTTTCCTTTGTAGAGAAGTGCTGTAACCTGATTTCTCAGAAGTGCCTTTCTCTGTGATGCTGTCTTGGATAACTTTCTATACTTTGCCATTTCTTTTTCCTCCTAAATATTAACGAAGCTTACAATCTGCTTCTCCGCGATCTTTCAGGCAGCGAACATGCAGCGCATCTTTGGTCTTATCTGCGTGACGCCGGCAACAGCCTGCTTGATCATTTATTTATCACCTTTGCTGAGTGAGAGCCCGAGTTCATCAAGCTTTGCAAGGACTTCCTCTAAGGACTTGCGTCCAAGGTTTCTGACTCTCATCATCTCATCAGAAGTCTTGTTGCAGAGTTCCTGAACGGTATTGATACCCGCACGCTTCAAACAGTTGTAAGAACGAACCGAGAGTTCTAACTCATCGATAGAAAGCTCCAGTGCCTTTGTCTCGGGAACTTCGTTGTCGATCTTTATGACCTCAAGCTCCTGACCGGCCTCGGAGAGGTCGATGAACAGATTCAGGTGTTCGCTCAACACCTTTGCCGCGAGGCTGACTGCCTCGTCGGGTCCCAATGTGCCGTTTGTGAACACATCCAGCGTGAGCTTGTCAAAGTCAGTCACCTGACCTACACGGGTATTTTCAACTGTCATATTTACACGCTCTACAGGTGTGTAAATCGAATCGATGGCGATTACACCTATAGGCAGATCATCGCTCTTGTTTTTCTCAGCTGAAACATAACCTCTGCCGCAGGTGATGGTGAGTTCCATATAGAGTCTGCAGTTCTCACCGCCATTTAAGTGAGCGATCACCAAATCCGGATTCATAATCTCGATGTCCGGATCCACATGTATATCAGATGCTTTCACATCACCCTCACCCTCGAACTCTATGTAGCCCATCTTTGTCTCGGACTGGTCACCGCTGTTTTTAAGGGCAAGATTTTTTATATTCATTACTATCTCGGTAACGTCTTCCTTTACACCCGGTATGGATGAAAATTCGTGGAGTACGCCATCGATCTTTATCTGGCTGACTGCGCAGCCCAGAAGGCTCGAAAGCATGATCCTGCGGAGCGAATTGCCAAGGGTCGTGCCGTAGCCGCGCTCAAGAGGCTCAGCCACAAACCTGCCGTATTTATTGTTATCAGATATCTCAGCGATCTCAATCTTCGGTTTCTCAAAGTCAAACACTGCCATACCTCCTTTATCAGGATTTTCTCAACATGGTTACTTATTACTTTGAGTACAGCTCGACTATAAGCATCTCATTTACGGGAACGTCGATCTGCTCTCTGGTGGGAAGCTCTTTTACCTTTCCGCTCAGATTGTCCAGATCAACCTCAACCCACTCAGGCTTAAGTCTGCCTTCTGTAGAACCAACGATATCCTTGAATCTCTGTATTGATTTTTTGCTCTCCTTTATCTCGATGGTGTCTCCTGCCTTAACGAGATATGAAGGGATATTGATCTGCTTGCCGTTTACCAGAACAAACTTATGGTCAACCACCTGGCGAGCCTCGCGTCTAGTGCGCGCAAAACCCATACGGAACACCACATTATCAAGACGGCTCTCAAGCATAGTCATGAGGTTTGAACCAGTCATGCCCTTCATCCTGTCAGCCTTCTCGTAGTAGTTGCGGAAGGGCTTCTCTAATACGCCGTAGATGAATTTTGCCTTCTGCTTCTCGCGGAGCTGAAGTCCGTATTCTGAGACCTTTCTTGTGCCGTGGTTTGGCTTTCTCCTTGACTTTTTATCGTAACCTAAGAACCCAGGCTCTAAACCTAAAGATCTGCATCTTTTCAGTACCGGTACTCTATATACTGCCATTTTTAACTCCTCCTAATCATTTACAAATGCCACTGGTTCTCAGACGCGTCTGCGCTTCGGCGGACGGCAGCCATTGTGGGGAACAGGCGTGACATCCGTAATGGATGTAACCTCGAGCCCTGCTGCATCAAGAGCCCTTATAGCAGCCTCTCTTCCGGATCCCGGGCCTTTTACGAAGACATCAACTGTCTTTAAGCCATGGAGCTTTGCAGCATTCGTAGCTGTCTCTGATGCCATCTGGGCAGCGTAGGGAGTAGATTTCTTCGAGCCTCTGAATCCCAGTCCTCCTGCTGATGCCCATGACAGAGCATTCCCCTCAGTGTCAGTCAGAGTTACTATTGTATTGTTGAAAGATGCCTGAATATGCGCCTGACCACGCTCAACATTCTTCTTTACGCGTTTTTTGGTTGTTTTTTTTGTGACTTTCTTAGCCATGATTATTCCTTTCTACGATGAATATACGCTTAGGATTACTTTTTCTTGTTTGCTACAGTTCTCTTCGGACCTTTTCTGGTACGAGCATTTGTCTTTGTCTTTTGACCGCGCACGGGAAGTCCCTTCCTGTGACGGATACCTCTGTAGCAGCCAATCTCCTGAAGTCTCTTGATATTCATAGCGATCTCTCTGCGGAGATCACCCTCTACCGTCATAGATTCCTCTATGACATCGGAAAGCCTCTTGACCTCATCGTCTGTCAGATCCTTGCAGCGTGTGTCCGGATCTACTTTTGCTTTTTCTAATATTTTCACTGAGCTTGGCCTGCCGATACCGTATATGTAAGTCAATCCGATCTCAACCCGCTTCTCTCTTGGTAAATCAACACCTGCGATACGAGCCATTTTTCATTTACCTCCAAAATATAATATCTGCCCTCTCAGGGCAACAAAAACTACTTTATTATACTATCAACCCTGTCTCTGCTTGTGCTTTGGATTCTCGCAAATGATACGAATGCTACCTTTTCTCTTGATGACTTTGCACTTTTCGCAAATCGGCTTCACTGAAGATCTAACCTTCATAGCCAGGCCTCCTTTCTGTCTCTCTTCCTTATATATCCTCATAAAACACACGTTGAGTATTTTACTACGCACATTTTATGATTGCAAACTATTTTTTGTTTTGGATTGTATTTTTCAAATACAATCTATCTTATTTATCTCTCCAAATGATACGTCCCTTAGTGAGATCATATGGTGACATCTCTATAGTAACCTTGTCTCCGGGAAGTATCCTGATAAAGTTCATTCGCAGCTTCCCGCTGATGTGCGCGAGTATCTGATGTCCGTTCTCCAATTCTACCGAGAACATGGCGTTCGGCAGCTTTTCAACTACTTTTCCTTCTACTTCAATAACATCTGCTTTTGACATTTGTCCGTAAATTCTCCTAAAAACTCAATTGATCAAAGTCAATATCTCCGGCTCTCCATCGGTGATCAGCACCGTGTTCTCGTAATGCGCTGACAGGGAGCCGTCCGCTGTCACTACCGTCCAGTCATCGTCGAGCCACACTACTCTCCATGTTCCCAAAGTAATCATGGGCTCTATTGCCAGGGTCATACCCGGCAGAAGCTTTATCCCGGGGGTGAGCTTGAAATTGTTCGGGATTGGCGGATCCTCATGTAGATGAGTCCCTATGCCGTGTCCCGTCAGATCTCTCACCACTCCGTAGTGGTAGTGCGACGCATATCCTGCAATCGCTCTGGATATATCATGAAGATGACGACCCGCTCTCGCATACCTGATCCCCTCGAAAAAACTGTTTCTCGTCCTCTCTATGAGAAGCTCCGCCTCACGGCTGATGTGCCCGACCCCGTAGGTCCTGGCCGCATCGGAATGATAACCCTCATAGATGAGTCCCATGTCAATGCTGACTATGTCTCCCTCCATAAGCTTTCTGTCGCTCTTTGGTATGCCGTGGACGACTTCGTCGTTCAGGCTCACACAAGCTGTGGCGGGGAAGCCTTCGTAATTCAGAAAATTCGGCACACACCCACGGGAGCGGATGTAGTCGTCTGCCAACTCGTTGACGTCCATAGTCGACATCCCCGGAGAAATGTTTTTCTCCACATACTCGTGAGCGAGAGCCAGGTTCTTTCCCGCTTCTCTCATGAGTGCTATTTCCCGTGGGGTTTTTACCGAAACATTCATAACCTAACCTTCAAGCTGAGCAATTATGCTGTTAAACACGGTCTCCATCGACTCCATCCCGTCTACTGAACAAAGAATACCTTTTCTGCTGTAATAATCTATCAGAGGTTGTGTCTGATTGTGATAAACTCTCAATCTGTTCAGTACTGTTTCGGGCTGATCGTCGTCGCGGAGAACCAGAGCCTCGCCGCAGTTGTCGCAGATACCTTCTTTCTTCGGAGGGATGGATACAATATGGTAGGTAGCTCCGCACTTCAGGCAGGCTCTTCTGCCTGACATACGCTTTACTATGGAATCGTCGTCCACCTCTACATCGATCGCCACATCCATGCTCTGGGATATCTTCTCCAGCGCTGCATCAAGAGCTTCGGCCTGAGGGATCGTCCTGGGAAATCCGTCCAGCACGAAACCATTCTTCGCGTCGTCCTCTGAGATGCGATCCATGACCAAATCACAGGTCAGCTCGTCGGGAACCAGCTCTCCCTTATCCATATACTCCTTTGCCTTCTTTCCGAGCTCAGTGCCGTTCTTGATGTTGGCTCTGAATATATCTCCAGTTGAGATGTGCGGAATAGAGTACTTCTCAGCTATCTTTTTGGCCTGGGTGCCCTTCCCCGCACCCGGTGCTCCAAGCATAATTATTTTCATAATGTAAACCTCCTTCCTATTAGACCAAAACCCTGAAATTAATCGGTAAGGAATCCCTTGTAGTGACGAACCACCATCTGTGACTCGATCTGCTTGATCGTCTCAACTACCACACCTACAATAATGATGATAGATGTGCCTCCGAAAGACACGGAAGCGTTGAACACGCCGTTAAAGAAGATCGGTATAATAGCTACGATGGAAAGTCCTACCGCACCGATAAACACGATGTGGTTTAAAATCTCCGTCAAATAATCACTGGTGGGCGTTCCGGGTCTGATACCGGGGACGGATCCCCCGGATGTCTTCATGTTCTCCGCAATCTCAAGCGGGTTGAACGTGATGGTCGTATAGAAATATGCAAATGCAATGATTAATAAAATATAAACCACTGCACCAATTGTATATACAAACTGGTCTGGCTTAAACCAGTTAGACTGTGACAATCCCTTAAGTATATGTCCCCAGAATCCTTCCACATTATTCTTTCCAAGAATGCTCATAATAATTACAGGTGTCTGCATTAATGACTGAGCAAAGATTACAGGAATTACTCCGGCTGTGTTAACCTTCAATGGAATATATGTAGAGTTACCTCCAACCTGTCTTCTTCCCTGCATCTTCTTAGAATACTGTACAGGAATCTTTCTCTCAGCATTTTGCAAATATACAACAAGCACAATAGTTCCAACAATAATAGCTATAATAATTACTGCACTTAATATCCCTTTTGCAACAATTTTACCCTTGATAAACTGCTCGTACAGAGAAGTTAAATCACTTGGAATACGAGAGATAATGTTGATAATAAGTACGATTGATATACCATTACCAATACCATGCTCAGTAATCTGTTCACCAATCCACATAAGTACTGTGGAACCACCTGTAAGAACGGCTACAACAAGGATTACATATAATGCATTGAACTCAGTAAGATATCCACTCTGACCAAATCCGATTGCCATAGCTGTTGACTCAAGTACTGCCAGAGCTACTGTAACAATTCTTGTAATCTGAGTCATCTTCTTACGACCCTGTTCACCATCACGCTGCATCTCTTCAAGCTTAGGTATAGCTATTGTTAGAAGCTGCATAATAATTGATGATGTAATATAAGGTGTAATACTTAATGCAAATATGGACATCTTCTCAAAAGAACCACCGGTAATTGCATCGAAGAAGCTCATTGCATCTCCGGCATTATTGAACAGATTCTTGAATACATCAGGGTCAACACCTGCAACAGGAATACCTGAACCAAGTCTGACTACTATGAGCATAAGAAATACGAATAAAATACGTCTTCTTAACTCTTTAATCTTAAATACATTTATAAATGATTGAAACATTACATCACCTCTGCTTTACCACCTAAAGCTTCAATTTTCTCTTTAGCACTCGCACTATAAGCATTAACAGTAACATTCAATTTCTTAGTAAGCTCACCGCCACCAAGAATCTTAACACCATCGCGTGGATTCTTAACGATTCCCTTCTCAATAAGAGTATCAACTGTAACATCAGCACCATTATCGAATACTTCTAATGCTGACATATTGATACCTACGATATCCTTAGAATTTCTACATTTGAAACCTCTCTTAGGAATTCGTCTATATAAAGGCATCTGACCACCTTCGAATCCAGGTCTTGGTGCTCCTGAACGAGCTTTCTGACCTTTATGTCCTTTACCGGCAGTCTTGCCGTTTCCAGAACCGTGTCCACGACCGCGTCTGAAATTATCACTATGCTTTGAGCCTTCTGCAGGCTGTAAGTTAGATAAATCCATTATGACACCTCCTCAAATTCTATTCTTCAACTTTCACTAAGTGATTTACGTGCCTGATCATACCTCTTACAGCATCATTATCAGGCAACTCAACAGTCTGATGAAGCTTTCTAAGACCCATAGCTTCAACAGTCTTCTTATTCTTAGGAACTGCTCCAATTGGAGACTTAACAAGTGTTACTTTTATAGTT
>CALFUE010000035.1 GCA_937916345.1 uncultured bacterium | reverse complement strand
ACAGCAGGGAGGTACAGCTTTCGCCGGTCGAGGACGCGGTCGTGGACAGCGGGAATATTTACGTACCGTTGGAACAGGTAGAAGACGGGCATCTTCACAGATTTGGTTATGTAACGGATTCAGGCACACAGATAAGAGTAATTGTCATACAGAAACCAAATTCTTCATCATATGGTGTAGGCCTTGATGCCTGTGATATCTGCGGGGAGACCGGCTATTACGAGAGAGATTCCCAGGTGGTCTGCAAGCTGTGTGATGTTGTTATGAATATTTCAACCATCGGCTTCAAGGGGGGCTGCAACCCGATAGTTATCCCATATGAGATAGAGAACGGAGTCATAAAAGTACCGATTTCAGGATTACTTGAATACGAAGTGGAGTTTACGAGATAGTGTTTGTCAGAATGATTAAAGGCGCGTTTGTGCGCCAGTGGAAAAAAATGGCTATGATAGCGTTTACGGTGGCTCTGGGAGCGTCCCTCGCCACTGCGATGCTGTCCGTAATGATGGATGTGGGAGACAAGGTCAATCAGGAGCTTAAGGCCTACGGCGCCAATATCAAGGTTGTACCAAAGGAAACCTCCATCATCGGCGAGTTGTATGATGTGAGTGACGGGGAGAGCGTCGGTTCTTATTTGAAGGAGAGCGAGCTCGGTAATATTAAGACGATTTTTTGGGCCTTTAATATCGTGGATTACACTCCTTTTGTCAGTACCGTGGCCATTCTTGACGGGAACGAGGTGACCGTGACAGGGACCTGGTTCAACCATCACATGGAGCTTCCCACAGGAGAGACTCTTGATGCCGGGATAAACAGTCTGCGCAGCTGGTGGTCCCTCACCGACGGGGCTTTTATCGACGAGCAGGACGATGCGGAGCGCGATGTGGCGCTGGTAGGCGAGACTGCTGCGGAAAAGTACGGCATAAAGACAGGTGACAAGATCCATCTGGACGGCGACGCCGCATCAGGAGATTTTACCGTAAAAGGAATTTTTAATTCCGGCGATGAGGAGGAGGACAAGATATTCGTATACCTCGACAGCGCACAGGATCTCGCAGGTCTGGAGGGAAAGGTGGACTCTATAGAGGTGTCGGCTCTCACCACTCCGGACAATGAGCTGGCGGAAAAAGCGGCCAGAGATCCATCGTCTCTGTCAATAAATCAATATGAGACCTGGTATTGTACCGCCTATGTCAGCTCAATATGCTATCAGATACAGGAGGTCATTACGGATTCTGTCGCGTCCGCGGTTCGTCAGGTTGCCGACTCTGAAGGCTCCATACTTGAAAAGACACAGCTTTTGATGATTCTTATCACCATACTTTCACTCATAGGAGCGTCCCTTGGTATCTGCAACCTGGTGACTGCCTCCGTGATGGAGAGAAGCGGTGAGATAGGACTGATGAAGGCTGTGGGAGCCAACAACCAGGCCATCATAGCGCTGGTTCTTACAGAGATAGTGATAACGGCTATTGTTGGTGGAATCGTAGGATTTTTCGCGGGGTGCGGCTTCGCCCAGATAATTGGAAATACCGTGTTTGGCGATTCCATAGAGATAAGAGCGCTTGTTGCGCCCATAGTCGCTGTTCTGGTGGTGATAGTGACACTTGCCGGGTCCATACCTGCCATAAGGCTGCTGCTGTCCCTGAAGCCCACGGAAGTGTTGCACGGAAGATGAGGGATCGATTATGACCAGACAAAAAATGTATTTCAGGATGATTTCCGCGTCGCTCGTCAGACGCCGTTCGAGAATGGTAGTGGCGCTGCTTGCCGTGATGATTGGAGCGGCGATTCTGTCGGGGCTGCTCACTATTTATATAGATGTTCCCAGACAGATGGGGGCGCAGTTCAGAAGCTACGGAGCAAATATGATACTGACGCCTGTTTTGGATTCACTCTCGAAGGATGATATTTCTGAGTGCACCTCCATGATACCTGAGAGTGATGTGGTAGGCGTGGCGCCATACAGATACGATACCGTTAGGATCAACGAGAGACCTGTCATGGCTGCGGGAACAGATATGGAGGGCGCAAAAAAGACTTCCCCTTTTTGGGCTGTGGACGGTAGCTGGCCCGGGAAAGAGGGCGAGATAATGGTAGGAAAAAAGATCGCAGAGCTCTACCGTTTCAAGCTTGGGGATGAACTGACAGCTGTCTATACATCCGAGGCAGAGGGAAATGATGAGGAGCTTGTCGATAATGAGATGACCTTTGTTATCACAGGGTTCCTGGATACCGGCGGAAATGAGGAGGAATATGTGTTTATGAGCGTTTCCGATCTGTCTTCCCTCACCGGTATCGATGAAGTTTACGATGTGTGTGAGCTGTCGGTATCCGCGAACGAGGAAAAGCTGAACGGATATGCCGATGCCATAAATGAAGCCGGGACTGCCGCAAAGGCCAGACTGGTGAAGAGAGTGACCCAGTCTGAGACTGCAGTGCTCGGAAAGCTGCAGGCGCTGGTATTGCTTGTCACAGTGATAGTCCTTGCCCTCACCATGATATGCGTGGCCACCACCATGACGGCGGTGGTGACGGAGCGAAGGAAGGAGATTGGTCTTCGCAAGGCATTAGGTGCCTCTGACAACAGCATCATCACAGAGTTTATGGGTGAGGGAGTGCTGCTGGGAGCCATAGGAGGTATCGCCGGAGCGATACTCGGATTTTTGTTTGCCCAGGCCGTTAGCGTGTCGGTTTTCAACAGCTCTATATCTTTCAGATTCCTGCTGTTGCCGCTTACGATGATAGTATCCGTGCTCGTCACGGCTGTATCCGGTCTTTTACCGATAAAGAGCGCCACAGCTGTGGATCCTGCGCTGGTATTAAAAGGAGAATAAAAAATGAGCCTACTGGAATTAAAGGATGTGTCAAAGATCTACGGAAATCTGCATGCGCTTGACAAGGTGAATGTGCAGGTGAATAAAGGCGAATGGCTTGCTATAATGGGACCTTCGGGCTCCGGAAAGAGCACCATGATGAATATCATCGGATGTCTTGACAAACCCACAAGTGGAGAGGTGTGGTTGGACGGTGTTGATATATCAAAGGAGAACAATAAGAGCCTTACAAAGCTGAGGCGTGACAAGATTGGTCTGATCTTTCAGCAGTTCCACCTGGTCAGCTATCTGACCGCTGTGGAGAATGTGATGATGTCTCAGTATTATCACAGCATGCCCGATGAAAAGGAGGCCATGGAGGCACTTGATCGCGTGGGTCTCGCGGATCGCGCCAGGCACCTGCCAAGCCAGTTATCCGGCGGTGAGCAGCAGAGGGTGTGCGTTGCCAGGGCTCTCATCAATTACCCGGAAATCATTCTTGCCGACGAGCCTACGGGAAATCTGGATGAGGCGAACGAGGAGATCGTCGTAGAATTGTTTAGAAGACTACATGCGGATGGGACTACTTTAGTTGTGGTGACTCATGATCCTGAGGTGGCAGAGGTGGCGCAGAGAACTATAGTACTGCGAAACGGCCATGTGGATCACGAGCACGTGAATGAGAACTTTACAGGTCACATCAAATATAATGAGGAAGCAGTATGAAAAGAGCAGTATTGGCGCTTACGGCGGTTCTGACAGCTTTAACGCTTTCGGCCTGCGGTGGCAGTGAGAGTTATGCTGACGGCGTATATGAGGGAAAGAGCGAGGTTTTTATCGCCGATGACGGCACTGAGCAGGGTAATGGCTACGGAGTTGCGACCGTTACAATAGAAGGCGGAGTTATCACGGACTGCACATTCAAAACCTATACTCCCGACGGCATCGAAAAGGATGAAGAGTACGGCAAGGGGAACGGCGAGATAAAGAACCGTGATTATTACAACAAGGCTCAGAAAGCTGTTGCAGCCTGTCAGGAGTATGCAAATATGCTGGTGGCAAACGGAGGCACGAACGGCATAGATGCCATTTCAGGTGCGACAAAAAACTACGATCAGTTTTTGGGGGCTGTAGATGACGCTTTATCTCAGGCGCGCATTTAAGCACGCGGCAGTTATTTGTTCATTACTTCTTTTAACGCTTATCATTCCGTATTTAACTGTTACAAAGGTATATGGAGGAGCCTCCGTTGACAGTGTCTCGAGCGCCACTTCAATAGTCGAGGCGGATTCAGGTCAGTATGTGACACTGATAAACTGTGCGCTTCATCAGGATGAAAAGCTTGACGCCTGGAGATGTTTTTTTTCGGGAGAGGATGCGGGCGTGATATTTGAGGATGTAGTATGCGAGGTTTCCGATACGGATCCTGGAGGGTATGACTGCGCGGTGAGCTTTATGTCGAGGCTTCCGGAAAACCAGTTGAAGCTGAAAAAAACAGATGCCACTCTGTTGATATCAAAGATCAGGTGGGGTATATTTGATGTCAGTGTGATGTCAAAGGAGTTCTATGACAATATGAAGCTGTCGAAGCTCTCAGGCTTATCCCCTGTTAAGACAGAGGTGGTTTTTTATGAGAAGAGTTAATTCGATACTGACGATCATTATGTTCATATTGTTTACGGTACATATGGTCAGCGGAGCCTTTATCCTGTTGGGGATTGTGCCGGGAGGAAATGAGATCCTTGCGGTAGTGTCCTTTGCCTTTGCGCTCATACTTGTCATACATGCACTGATCGGTGTAAAGCTTACCATAGATTCACTCATTGCGTGCAAGCGCTCCGGTGCTTCTTATTTCAAGGAAAACAGGCGCTTCTGGGCAGCCCGTATCAGCGGGTTTGCCATAATGCTCTTCGTGTTTTCACACATGAGCAGTCTTGGGGCAAAGGTGACGGACGGCGTGCCCCTTTTGGAGAGGTTCGGCGTCAGTGAGCTTGTATTAGAGCTTTTGTTTGTATTGTCCATCGCCGTTCATGTCATATTAAATGTTAAGCCGCAACTGATATCCCTTGGTTTTAAGGGTGTGAAGGAATACGCCATAGACATACTTTTTGTTTTGTCGGTACTCCTTTTATTCGCGGGAGCGGCATTTGTGGTGTATTATTTCAGGTGGCTGTGATCCCTTCTGAAAAGAGGTTGCAGCGCACTGCCGTGGTGATCTTGTATCTTATGTTTTTGGATCACATGATTGGAGAAAAGGATGAAAACAAAAAAAATTATCTTTAATGTTATGCAGCTTCTTGTGTCGCTATTTTTATGTCTGGGAGTAAAATTCCTTTTTCACGCCTGCGAGGCGAGTGAGGACGGCAGCTTTATGGCCTGTCACTGGGCGGAGCAGGCAGTGTTCGGAGTGAGTATTATACTGTGCGTCCAGTCTGTTTTATTATTCCTGATAAAGAGTGATCTTATGCGAAGGGGTTTTTTATGCGCCATGGCTGTCACTGCGGCACTGCCCCTTTTTATTCCAGGAGTTCTGGTCAATCTGTGCATGATGACCGGTATGCAGTGCCATATCGTGATGCGTCCAGCGGTGCTTGTCACCACATCCGTGCTTCTTATCATACTGGCTCTGCACCTGCTTTTGGTGAGGGAAAAATGAGTACTTTCGCGCTTGCTGTAAAAAACTTAAAAGGACGGCCGGGAAGAACGACAGCTCTTACCTTACTTGCCATGATACTGTCTTTTTCGGTATTCTCATCGAGTATTTTGACAGGATCCTTAAACAGAGGTTTATCTTCCCTGTCTGACAGGCTTGGGGCGGACATTATGGTGGTGCCATATGAGGCGGCTTCCAGGTCATCTCTTGAGAGTATTATCCTCCAGGGAAACAAAGGCTATTTCTATATGGACTCGAGTGTGTATGACAGGATATCCGGGATGGAGGGAGTGGAGCGCGTCACCTCACAGCTGTTTCTTGCATCGGTGAGCAACGCGGGCTGCTGTTCCCTGCCGGTGCAGATTATAGGCTTTGATCCTGAGAGCGATTTCACCGTCATTCCCTGGATCAAAAAGAGCGGCGGAGGAGAGATCGGAGATTATTCCGTTGTGATCGGAAATGATCTGACCGCTTTTGTGGGTGATACCTTAAAATTTTACGATGTGCCGGTCACGGTTGCCGCGAAGCTGGACAAGACAGGCACAGGTCTGGATACTGCGGTATACACGAATATCAACACCCTGAAGGCGTTGATGCAGGCATCCATTGACAAGGGCTTAAATACATTTAAGAACCTGAAACCCGATTCTTCTGTCTCCTGCGTCTTGATAAAGGTGGCTGACGGCTACAGCGTGGATGAGGTATTAAATGATATCAATATCCATGTGAGAAAAGTGGAGGCGGTGAAGACTGCGAATATGATCTCAAACGTGAACGGTTCGCTGGAGGGGGTATCGCTCGTCATCAATGTCTTTTCCATAGCACTGTGGCTTATTTCCGCATTGATCCTTGTGGCTGCCATTGTGATAAGTATCAGCAGCAGGAAAAAGGAATTTGCCCTGATGAGAAGTTTTGGAACACCTGCGAGGCTGATAAAGTCCATCGTGCGCAGTGAGGCTGTGATGGTGGGAGTGGTCGGAGGACTGCTTGGAGTTTTGCTTGGGCTATCCATGGTGGTACTGTTTAACGGACTGATCGAGCAGGCATTATCGCTCCCGTTTTTGATGCCGGGAGTTATAATTATTTTTATAACAGCTCTTTTATCAGTGGCTTTGGTGTGCGTGATCGGATTCATATCCGCCTCGGTGGGCGCGGGATCTTTTTGGAAGAAGGATCCCGGTATATATCTCCGGGAGGAATAAGGCTTTGCTTAAATGTGAAGAGCTGTCGAAACAGTTTGTCAGAAATATAAAGGGATCGGACAGCAATGTTATTACCGCTGTGAAAAAAACCAATCTGGAATTTACGGGCGGTGAGATCGTAGCCATAAAGGGCAGGAGCGGGAGTGGGAAGAGCACCCTTCTTAATATGCTCTCAGGTCTTTTGTGCCCGACTGCCGGTAAGGTTTATTTTGAGACTTCGGATATCTATTCCATGAATGATGATGAGAGATCTCATTTCATCAATTCCCGTTTCGGTTATATACCGCAGAGCTCAGGCGGGATATATTCCCTGAATATGATCGAGAACATACTTCTTCCATCCTATCTTTTTAAGGGCGACTCTAAGAAGGTCGATAACGGTTTTTTGGATGAGCTGATAGAGTTTTTTGAGCTGAAGGATTTGACTAATGCGTTTCCGGGTGAATTATCCGGGGGCGAGCTCAGGCGCATGGCTGTCATTAGGGCGATTCTTGGTCATCCGGATGTAATATTTGCTGACGAGCCCACAGGGGATTTGGATCCCGATAATACCGACAGGGTCTTTGAGGTTTTCAGAAGGGAAGCCGAACGCGGGGCAGGTGTCATTATCGTGAGCCATGATGAAGAGGTTGAAAAATATGCCGATAAAGTTTATACTATGTCAAACGGTATATTAAAGGTTTGATATAATGAGTGACAGGATTTGTATTATCGGCGCGGGACTTTCAGGTCTTTTTTCGGCGCTTATAATCGCGGAGAGCGGCGGATTTGTGGATCTGGTATCTATGATGGATTCAGAGAGAGCCCAGTCTGTTCTGGCAGAGGGCGGCATCAATGCAGTCCTTGATACCATGGGAGAAAATGACACCGTTTGGGAGCATATCGCGGATACTCTTTCCGGAGGTGTCTTTTTAGGAGATGAGTCGGCAGTGAGGGGCATGTGTGAGCATGCCCCTGAACTTGTTTTAAGACTATTCAGCCTTGGAGTGCCATTCCACAATGAAAAGGGAAAAATCATCCAGAGAAATTTCGGAGGCCAGAAAAAAAAGCGGACTGCCTTTGCCATGAGTTCCACGGGAAAGGTCATCATGACAGCTTTGACAGACGAGGTTAGAAAGTGGGAACAAAAGGGTAATATCACCCGTTTTCCGTCACATGAGCTGACAGACATATTTATAAGGGACGGGGTCTGTCACGGGGTGAGCATCAAAAATATTTTCACCGGGGAGACGCGATGTTTTAGCGAGAGAGTCATAATAGCCTGCGGCGGGATGAGCGGGCTTTTTTTGGGGCTTGCTACCGGTTCCGTCAAAAATACCGGAGATGCGCAGGCGCTGCTGTTTGAGAAGGGGGTGAAATTTTCGAACCTGGAGATGCTCCAATATCACCCGACCACCATTTCCATTCCGGGTAAAAGGCTTCTCGTGACAGAGGCAGCAAGAGGCGAGGGAGGCCGCCTGTTTACTTATAAAAAGGACGGATCCAAGTGGTATTTCATGGAGGAGAAATATCCTGAATTAAAAAATCTGATGCCGAGAGATATAGTGTCGAGAGAAATGTATCATGCTATGTTGGATGAGAACTGTCAGGGAAAGATATATCTCGATATGACAGGCATCAGCCGGGAAGTGTGGAAAAACCGTCTTTCTGACCTGAGAGAGGAGCTTGTCCGTTTTGCCGGCCAGGATCCTGCGGCAGAGTATATAGAAGTGTCTCCCGGCATACACTATTTCATGGGAGGCATAGATGTTGACAATTACCACCGTACAAATATCGCAAATCTTTACGCCTCGGGGGAGTGTGCCAATATTTATCACGGCGCGAACAGGCTGGGGGGCAATTCACTTCTGGGCGCGGTCTACGGAGGATACGTGGCGGCAGAAAGCGCCATTCATGATGATGAGGTGATTTGCGACAGGGATTTTAAGGAAGCTGATGAGGAAAAAAATACTGATCGTTCATTTGATCACGTGCTGGCTGATATTTTAAAGGAAGGCATGGCAATCGCGAGAAGCGGGGATTCCATTAGAAGTGCTGTTGAAAGACTGAATGCATTATCGGACAGTGAACTGTCCGTGACAGAGAAGAGAAGAGTCATGCTATCACGCGCGTTTCTTTTGTCGGCTTTGGAGAGAGACGAGAGCAGGGGGGCACACTTTAGGACTGACTACCCCTGCAGAAGTGATAGTAGATACAAAACGGTTTGTTTATTTGATGCGGCATCGGGAAACATAAGCGTCGGGAGAGAGAATATCTGATGGCTGATAAAACATACACATTAAAAATAGAGAGGGGATGTGACCGCTGGCAGGATTTTTCCTATACCGCGTCAGACGACAGGGATACGGTCATTACGGCTCTCCTCGCCATAGGAGAGGTGGAGTTTGAGTGCAGCTGTCTGCAGAAGAAGTGCGGTGCCTGCGCTGTGGTTGTAAACTCGCGTCCCATGCTGGCATGTGACGCGAGGCTTATCGAGGTCGCTGACAAAAAATCCGTCATCAGGGTCACGCCCTTAAAGAAGTTTCCGGGAGTGAGAGACCTGATAGTTGACCGCTCAATAATGAGGGAAAACTTAAAAACTATTCGCGGGTGGCTGGATGCGGAAGCTGTCCACCGGGACAGGTATTACGGTCTGTCCTACGACAGCTCGAGATGCATGCAGTGCGGCATCTGTCTTGAGGTGTGTCCGAATTTTTGTGCGGGCTCTAAATTCATGGGAACTGCCTCCGCCGCTGTGTTGACCAGACTTCTCTCAGAGCTTCCCGTTGAGGAGAGAGGACTTTTGGAAAAAAACTTCAGGGAGCATGTGTACGCGGGCTGCGGTAAATCACTCGCTTGTCGCGATATATGTCCCGCGGGTATAGATGTGGACGGTATGCTGGCCGCGTCAGTCGCCATGGCTGTATGGAAGAGAGGATGAAATGGAAGAATGTGATGTGACTGATCGCTCAGCTTATATAGAGCGCAGCATAGTAAAAAAATTCAGAAAAGAGATATGGTGCAGGTTCACCAGAGCTTTGAGGGAATACGAGCTGATAAAACCCGGTGACAGGATTGCCGTGTGTATTTCGGGCGGGAAGGATTCCATGCTCATGGCAAAGCTTTTTCAGGAGCTAAAGCGCCACGGCGAGCAGAATTTTGAAGTGGATTTCATGGTGATGAACCCAGGCTATAACGAGTTCAATATGCAGCGCATACTGGATAACGCCAGGATATTGAACGTTCCGATAAAGGTCTTTAATACCGACATTTTTGACTATGTATCGGGTCTTGAGGAGGGGAGTCCCTGCTATCTATGCGCCAGGATGCGAAGGGGGAATCTCTATTCCTTCGCCCAGGAGCTGGGCTGCAACAAGATTGCCCTCGGTCATCACTTCGATGATGTGATAGAGACCATACTCATGGGTATGCTCTACGGCGCCCAGATACAGACCATGATGCCGAAGCTTCACGGCACGAATTTCGAGGGTATGGAGCTGATACGTCCCATGTATCTCATCCGTGAGGAATCAATAATACACTGGGCGAGATACAACGGGCTGGAGTTCATCCAGTGCGCCTGCCGTTTCACGGAAAATATCTGTCAGCTGGACGATAATTCCTCAAAGCGAAGATTTATGAAAAAGCTTATCAGGCAGCTGAAGGAAGACAATCCCTTTATTGAAAAAAATATATTCAGGAGCGTGGAAAATGTGAATTTGTCCACCGTTATCGCTTATAAAAAAGACGGCGTGAAGCACCACTTTCTGGATGAGTATGATGGGTGAGGAGGTAACTCAAAAAATAAAATTTTTTATATACCCTTTTGAGAGTATATGTGTTAGAATATTTCTTGATTTTACGATATGACTTTCAGGAGGGTACTTTTATGTCAAGGGTAAACGATTACGTCAAGAAAAAATTCGGGCGCTATATGGATCAATGCACAAAAGAGGAGATCTATGCAGCGCTTCTTATGTTTGTAAAGGAGGAAGCTGAAGCGAGGGCAATTCCCGTTAAAAAGCAGGAAAAGAAGAAGCTCTACTATATTTCCGCCGAGTTCCTCATCGGAAAGCTTCTCTCAAACAATCTCATAAACTTAGGGATTTACGACGAGGTCAATGACGAGCTGAAAAAATGCGGAAAATCCCTCTCCGGGATCGAGGAGGTTGAGATGGAACCGTCCCTCGGAAACGGTGGACTCGGGCGTCTTGCAGCCTGCTTCATCGACTCTGTCGCAAGCCTTGGCTTAAACGGAGACGGAGTGGGACTGAATTATCATCTCGGGCTTTTCAAACAGGTATTTGAGAATAATCTCCAAAAGGAGACTATAAATCCCTGGATTACAGAAAAGTCATGGCTTGTGGACACCGGTGTATCCTATACCGTGGATTTCGGCGGATTTTCCGTAAAGAGTCATCTCTACGACATAGATGTGGTAGGATACGAGAACCGCACCAACAAGCTGCATCTCTTTGATATAGAGACCGTTGACGAAAAAATAGTCAAGGGAGACGGAATAGATTTCGATAAGAGCGATATCGAAAAGAATCTGACGCTGTTTCTCTATCCCGATGACTCTGACGACGCAGGGCGCATACTCCGTGTTTATCAGCAGTATTTTATGGTTTCAAACGCCGCTCATCTCATAATAGACGAGGCAAAGGAGCGCGGCAGCAACCTACGGGATCTCGATCAATACGTGGTGATACAAATAAATGACACCCATCCCTCTATGGTGATCCCCGAGCTCATCAGGCAGCTGATGGTGGAGGGCATGACCATTGATGAGGCGATCGCTGTCGTTGAGAAGAGCTGTGCGTACACAAACCATACCATTCTTGCGGAGGCACTCGAGAAGTGGCCCATCAGCTTCATGAAAAAGGCTGTTCCGCAGCTCATGCCCATCATATATGAGCTTCACAACCGTATCCACAACAAATATAATGATCCGGATGTGGACATTATAAATAAGAATGATCAGGTGTGTATGGCTCATATGGACATCCATTACGGCATATCCGTAAACGGGGTTGCGGCTCTCCACACGGAGATACTGAAAAATTCGGAGCTCAACAATTTCTACAAGCTATATCCGCAGAAATTCAATAACAAGACAAACGGCATAACCTTCCGCAGATGGCTGCTCTATTCAAATCACGAGCTGAGCGAATATATTGAATCGCTGATCGGATCCGGCTTTAAGAAGGATGCCGATGAGCTCGGGAAGCTTCTTCAGTACAAGGATGATGACGCCGTGTTGGATAAGCTTCTTCAGATAAAAGCGAACAGAAAGAAATACATCAGCGATTATCTGAAGCAGACTCAGGGGCTTACCTTGAATCCGGATTCCATATTCGATGTACAGGTAAAGCGTCTCCATGAGTACAAGAGACAGCAGCTGAATCTGATATATACCATAAACAAATATTTCGAGATAAAGGAGGGAAAGAAGCCTGCGCGTCCCATCACCGTGATATTCGGCGCAAAGGCTGCTCCGGCCTATATTATCGCAAAGGACATAATCCATGCTATACTCACGCTGTCAAAGGTCATAGCGGCCGATCCGGAGGCCTCACCCTACCTCAATGTGGTGATGGTGGAGAACTACAATGTAACTCTGGCAGAAAAGCTGATCCCTGCCTGCGATATCTCAGAGCAGATATCTCTTGCCTCAAAGGAGGCTTCCGGAACCGGAAACATGAAGTTCATGTTAAATGGCGCGGTTACTCTGGGAACCATGGATGGCGCGAATGTGGAGATAGCTGATCTTGTGGGAGAGGACAATATCTTCATCTTCGGAGAGGATTCCGATACCGTTATCAAGCGCTATGAGGACGAGTCTTATGTCTCAAAGAAATATATAGAAGCTGACGAGAGGATCAAGAGAGCTGTCGATTTCCTTATCTCCGACAAGATGCTGAAGGAGGGATCAAAGGAGAATCTGGAGAGATTTTACAAGGAGCTGGTGAACAAAGACTGGTTCATGACATTCCCGGATGTGCCCGATTACATAAAGGTAAGGGACGAGGCATATGCCGCTTATGAGGACAGGAGAGCCTGGGCAAAGAAAATGCTTGTCAATATCGCAAAAGCCGGTTTCTTCTCATCTGACAGGACCATAAAGGAATATGACCGTGACATCTGGCACCTCAGCTGATGGAAGGGAGATTTTGATATGAGAAGAAGCGGAGTCTTATTGCCGGTCTCGTCGCTTCCCGGAGCTTACGGGATCGGATGCTTCTCAAAGGAAGCATATGAATTTGTGGATTTTCTCGCAAAGACAAAGACCAGATACTGGCAGATCCTGCCATTGGGGCAGACCAGCTACGGGGATTCTCCCTATCAGTCCTTTTCAACCTTTGCGGGAAACCCGTACTTTATTGACCTGAATGAGCTCATCGCAAAGGGATTCTTAAAAAAGACCGAGTGTGACGGAGCGGACTTCGGAGACAATGAGGAATATATAGATTACGGCATCATGTACGAGAGCCGTTATGCCATACTTCGGAAGGCCTTCAAGCGTGCGGTAAAAAAAAGTCTGGTCGAAGACAGGGATTTCCTCAAATTCAAAAAGAAGAATGTGGAATGGCTTTTTGATTACGCCCTTTTTATGGCATTAAAGGACGCTCACGGCGGCGCCTCCTGGGATGAGTGGGAGGATGAGCTGAGGATGAGAGAAAAGGAAGCGTTGGAGGCTGCTGCAGGAATATACGCTATAGATATAGAGTTTTATTCCTGGCTGCAGTATCTGTTTTACACTCAGTGGAAGGCTTTGAAGAAATATGCCAATAAGGCCGGGGTAAAGATCATCGGCGATATACCGATATATGTTTCTTTTGACAGCTCGGATGCCTGGGCAAACCCCGAACTTTTCTGGTTTGATGCTGACAGAAGACCCGTGCGTGTGGCGGGATGTCCGCCAGATTCCTTCGCGAAGGAAGGCCAGCTCTGGGGCAATCCGCTCTATGATTGGAAGTACCATGAGAGCACGGGTTATCAGTGGTGGATAAAGAGGATGAAGTCCTGCGGCAAGCTTTATGATATGGTGAGGATCGATCACTTCAGGGGTTTTGACGAATATTACACCATTCCCTACGGCGACGAAAACGCTGTGAACGGTGAGTGGGTGAAGGGACCGGGCTATGCTCTCTTTGAGGCTGTAAAAGCAAAGCTCGGAGACATCGATGTCATAGTTGAGGATCTGGGTTTTATCACGGATAGTGTTAGAAGGCTGGTGAAGAAGACCGGCTGGCCCAATATGAAGATCATAGAGTTCGGCTTTGGCGGAGGCGATGATACCGGAAAGAATGAGTATCTCACCTGTAATTACGACAAGAACTGTGTGGTCTACACCGGAACTCATGACAATGACACTCTGGAAGGCTGGCACAAAGAAGCTGACAGCAAGGATATAGCAAAAGCGGTTTCCTATCTGGGTCTCAATGACAACGAAGGCTTTGTATGGGGGACCTTAAGAGGCGGTATGAGCAGTGTTGCCAATCTGTTCGTTGCTCAGATGCAGGATTATCTCGGCCTTGATTCCGGAGCAAGGATCAATACTCCGGGAAAGGTAGACGGCAACTGGCAGTGGCGTGTCCTGCCGAACTTCCTCTCGCCGGAGCTCGCGGAAAGCATCCGGCAGCTGGCGGACGTCTATCAGAGACTGCCGTCGGAGGAAGAAGAGTAAACACTGTGGAAGATGGGCCGGTCAGGCTTAAGGCCTGGGAGGCATGATCTGAGCGAGCGTTTCAGAGAGCGGGGCGTCGAAATTAAACGGCGTACCCGCTTTCTCTGACGGAAGAAAAACCGTGCCGTCCTCACCGATCTCCAGAAGATGACGGTGCTCGGTCGTCGCCCGGCAGATGCTCTGCGCGTCGCCGTAATAATCCATCAGAAGGCACGGGAATTCCTGCTTTAAGCGGGACTCGTAGCATTCCTTCTCATGGCTGATCTTCGTCCCGTCCTCGGCGATCAGGAAGAACAGAGAGCTCTGGGACGTCAGCACATTCTGAATGGTCATCTCACTGGTTTCGCTGAAGGAAGTCTGGTCTGAATAAGTCATGTACAGAGAAAACAGAATCTTCTTCTCGCGCAGCAGTTCGGCTGTCAGAATCGACTCGGGATCTCCGACGGGAAGAACTGTCACCACATTTTTGCAGGTGTTCAGCAGCTGGATTTCCGCGGCGGTCAGCCGCCCGCTCTCGCGGACCCAGACAAAAGCACATTCCTTGTTAGCCGCGAAGAGATTCAGGGTCTCGAACGGCGTCTGCGCCGCATCCGCCTGCCGGATGAAATAGACATAGATGCCCAGCTTCTGCCCCTGCTCCACCAAAGAGGCGATCTGGAGTGCCTTCATGCCGTTCGGTCTGCCGGGGGCATAGCGGAGCATCATACACCACGGAATACAGATACCGAGATCCTCCTGTTCCTTCCGGATCAGGCCCGCGCCGTAGCACCAGCCCATATAGCCCATGTTGACGCCGAAGAGCTTTAAGGAGTCCTGATCCGAATTACTCAGCAGATTGGCCAGCATATCATAGTAGGCGCTGTTCTCGTTGTCGAGCAGCTCCTGCATGACGGAAAAAACCAGGTCCTGAAACCGGTTTTTGGAAAACTGCCTGCCGAGATCCACCAGGCGTCTCGCACTGCGCTTAGGGTCCTCTTCCATCTCCTT
>CALFUE010000034.1 GCA_937916345.1 uncultured bacterium | reverse complement strand
TGATACAGGCAGCGACTACACTGCTATACTCTACGATTCCACAAACGGATTGCCCACTTCCGAGGCAAATGCCATTGCTCAGACTTCAGACGGATTTATATGGCTCGGAGGCTATTCGGGTCTCATACGCTACGACGGGACAACCTTTGAGAGATTCGACTCCAGCACCGGCATATCCAGTGTTTACAGCCTCTTTGTTGACAGTGGTGACAGACTCTGGATCGGTACCAACGAAAACGGCATTGCCCTCTACGATCACGGCGACTTAAAGATCTACGGCCGCGTGGAGGGAATGAATTCCTATTCTGTCAGAGCCATAGTGGAGGACGAAAAAGGAAACATACTGATCGCCACGACTCAGGGAATGTGCTACATAGATACGGACCTTGAGATTCACACCATAAATGAGCCTCTGGTAAACACCGAATATATCGAATGTCTCGACATCGACGAGGCCGGACGTGTCTTCGGACTGACTCAGGATGGCGAGGTTTTCGAGATGAAGAACCTGCGTATCAGCGCCTTCTACAATTCCGGGGAGTTCGGCAGCGAGATCATTTCAAGTCTCTATTGCTCGCCCGACAGCCCCGGTATCATATATATGGGAACCACCGGCTCCAACATACTTACGGTAAACGCCGACGACAATATGAATGTATTGAGCCGCCGTTACACCTATCCCCAGAGCAATATCAACGCCACCTGCAAGACCGGGAATATACTGTGGATGGCTGCCGGAAACGGCATCGGCTATCTCGATGAAAATTCGATCTACCATGAGCTCGCCGATTCTCCCTTGAATAATTCTGTTGGCACCATCATGTCCGACCATGAGGGAAATATGTGGTTTACCTCTACGAGACAGGGAGTCTTAAAGCTGGTGCCGGACCGCTTCACGGATTTCAGCAGATTAGCGGATCTTGACAATATGGTAGTAAATACCACTGCCATCAAGGACGGCGTAATATATCTGGGAACAGACACAGGCCTTGTGGAGGCGGATCTCACTACCTACGATAAAAAGACCGACGAGCTGACGGAATTATTGTCCGGAGTCAGAATCAGATGCATATATATGGACAGCGCGGGCAATATCTGGATCTGTACCAAGGGAAAGCTGGGCCTGGTCTGCAGAAAAAAAGACGGCAGCATACTGACATTTAATGAAGAAAACGGCATCGACACCAACCATGTGAGAGACATCACAGAGCTGGACAACGGCGCCATGGCGGTCGCCACCTCAAATGGACTCTACATCATCGAGAATTTCCGTGTAAATAGTCACTATGACCGGAGTGAGGGTATCATTACCTCAGAGATACTCTGCGTGGAGGAGGGACCTGACGGGACGCTGTATCTGGGAAGTGACGGCGACGGCATATATGTGCTCTCCGGCGGCCGCGTATCAAGGCTGAGCTATGACGACGGCCTCACCAGTGGAGTTGTCATGAGGGTTAAGTACGATTCCGAAAGGGATATGTTCTGGCTGGTTACATCCAATTCTCTCGAATACATAAAGGATGGCGTGATAACCGCCGTCTCCGATTTCCCCTATTCAAATAACTATGACATCTATTTTGACAACAGGGGCGGAGCCTGGGTACTGTCCTCAAATGGTATATACATCATCTCTGTGGACGAGTTAATGAACGGTGGTCTGGCAGGGTACACATTTTATAATACAAAGAGCGGACTGCCATATATCGCTACCAGCAATTCCCGTGACTGCATAGATGAGGACGGAGTTCTCTACATCGCGGGGACCAGCGGGGTGTGCACGGTGGACATTAATGCCGCTCCCGCCAGCCAGGATACCGTAAAGCTCGCGATACCATCCGTTGAGCTCGATGACGAGGCGATGTCCACGGAGGGCGTGAAAAAGATCAAGATACCCTCCTCTGTCAGGAGGCTGACAATAGACTCTTATGTCATCACCTACGGCCTGAACAACCCGAAAGTCAGCTATTATCTGGAGGGCTTTGAGCAAACTCCGGTGCTCACCACAAAGCAGGATATGAAGCCTGTCACATATACGAACCTCAGCGGCGGAACCTATGTTTTCCATTTTAATCTCTTAAACAGCGAGTCCGAAGAGATAGAGCGTTCCGTCTCACTGATAGTGGAAAAGGAATATTCACTTCTGGAAAACTGGGTCTTCAGGTTAGTGTCGCTGCTGCTGGTCATTGTGCTGATCACTGTTCTGGTTTACGCCTTCTTCAGCGGCAAGAATAAAGCACTCATAAAAAAGCGGGAAGAGGACAGGAAATTCATCAACCAGATCATATATACCTTTGCCCGCTGCATTGATATCAGAGACGCCCAGAACAGGGGACATTCCTTCAGAGTTGCCTATTACACGAAAAAGCTTGCGGAAAAGCTGGCCTTCTCCAGAGGCTACACCGACGAGGACATCAATGAATTTTACAATATCGCCCTGCTTCATGACATAGGAAAGCTGGCGATCCCCGACAGCATATTGAACAAGCCTTCACGCCTCGATGACGAGGAGTATGAGGTGATGAAATCCCATGCTGCGCTGGGTGAGGATATATTAAAGGATGTAAATATAGTGAAGGATCTGGCGGTTGGCGCCGGCTGTCACCATGAGAGGATGGATGGAAAGGGTTATCCCCATGGTTTGAAGGGAAGTGAGATCCCTGAGGTCGCCAGGATCATCGCCGTGGCAGATACCTTTGACGCCATGTATTCCACCAGACCTTACCGCGAGCAGATGCTGCTCTCCGATGTGATTGGGGAGATCAAGCGCATCAAAGGGACGCAGCTGGAGGAGGATGTGGTCGACGCACTCCTCTCCCTTGCCTCTGAGGGTGTCCTTGACCGTGAGAAAGTGGATGCCTTCTGCTCGCAGCCGCAGTGATAATTTGTCTTGATATTTTGCCCCTTGTATCATATAATGATGTCAAGGTCAAAACCTGATATCCGGAGTGTTTCGCACTTCGTGCTCCCA
>CALFUE010000033.1 GCA_937916345.1 uncultured bacterium | reverse complement strand
GGCAGTGACGGTTCTGGAGACGGGCAGGGACAGAATAGAGGAGGCCTTGAGAGAACTCGTCATGGATAAAAGGATACGCATCATAAAAAAAGGCGATGAGAGGCAGGTCTATTCTTCGAGACTATACAAGCTGGAGGCACAGACCGCCTGCATGTTGAACGACCTGAACATCAACCGGGATGCGGACGAGGAGCATATCAAGGCTCTGATAGATTCGGTAACTGAGAATTCGGGTATAACCCTGGCGGATAACCAGAGGCTTGCGGTGGAGCAGGCGATGAAGCGGGGAGTCATGGTGATAACCGGAGGTCCCGGTACCGGAAAGACTACCATCATAAACACGTTGATCCGACTCCTGGAGATAGAAGGCGGAGAGTATCTTTTGGCGGCTCCCACGGGCAGGGCAGCCAAAAGGATGAGTGAGGCCACCGGCAGACACGCGTCAACTATCCACAGGCTGCTGGAATTCTCCGGGGATCCGGAGGGAGAGGTTGGGGTTGGAAGAGATTCCGGCGAGCCTCTGGAAGCGGATTTTATCATAATAGACGAGATGTCAATGGTGGACACATATCTCTTCAATCTGCTGCTGAAGGCTATTCTCCCCGGGACCACGCTGGTTCTGGTGGGAGACGTGGATCAGCTCCCTTCAGTGGGACCCGGGCGTGTCTTAAATCACATAATAGAATCGGAAATGTTCTGCGTGGTCGCTTTGAACGAGATTTTCAGGCAGGCCAGGGAGAGTGATATAGTGGTGAACGCTCACAGGATAAATGCTGGTGAAGCCATATCGATGGACAATGATTCAAAGGACTTCTTTTTCCTGGAGAGAAATGATCCTGCCACGGTCACTGCGGTGATCCTTGATCTGATCACGAGAAAGGTGCCATCTTATCTGAAGATCGATCCCACAGATATCCAGGTGCTCTCCCCGGCAAAAAAAGGAGTGCTTGGCGTCGAAAACTTAAATGTGGTATTAAGGGAAAAATTAAACCCGAAGGACTCCACGAAGGGTGAACATCTCCGCGAGGACGGAGTACTCTTTCGGGAGGGCGACAAGGTCATGCAGATAAAAAACGATTACCAGCTGGAGTGGGAGGTGAAGGGAAGCTTCGGAAATACGTTGTCAGCCGGCACGGGTGTGTTCAACGGTGATATCGGCCGCGTCAGGGTGATAGATGATTTTTTGTCCGTCGTGACGGTGGAGTTTGACGACGGTCATTTGGTGGATTATTCCTACAAACAGATTGATGAGCTCTCTCACGCTTATGCCCTGACCGTACACAAATCCCAGGGCTCGGAGTACCCTGTCATGATCATGCCGGTGCTCTACATCCCGAGACCTCTATCCAACAGAAATATTCTCTATACGGCGGTGACCAGGGCAAAAAGCATGGTTTTTCTGGTGGGGGACAGGGGAAATGTCGCTGAGATGATCTCCAGAACCAGACAGGATATGCGCTACTGCGGTTTTCTGGACAGACTTTTGGAGGTGAAGGAGGGTGTGCTTTGAGAGCGATTGAGCTGTTGTTTCCACGGAAGTGCGTGATGTGTGATACGGTGCTTCCACAGATGGTGTTTGAGAAGGACGAGGGAGCGATCGGATATCTCTGCGATGACTGCAAAAAAAAATATTCACCCATAAAGGAGCCGCTGTGCAAGAAATGCGGGAGAGCTTTAAGGCAGGAGGAAAAGGAATACTGCAGCGAGTGCACGGTAAGAATCAGGGAGTTTTCTTCCGGAAGAGCCATGTTCACATACGAGGGGGATATGAAAAAAGTTATGTACCGCTTCAAATATTCCAATATGAAATGGTACGCCGAATTCTTCGAAAAGGTCTGCGTGGAGAATCTGTCGGGCTGGATAAAAGACATGGATTTTGATCTGGTGATACCCGTTCCGCTGCACAGAAAAAAATATAAAAAAAGAGGTTACAATCAGGCAGATATAATTGGGAGGAGGATCGCTGAAAGATTAGATATAACTTACTCGGATTCTGTTGTGGAGCGGAGCGCCGAGACCGCGCCACAAAAATTTCTTGGCTTTGAAGAAAGAAAAAACAATCTAAAAAATGCTTTCAATATCCGTAATGATAGTGTATTATTAGATTGTGAAAAAGTGTTGATAGTAGATGATATTTTTACCACGGGCGCTACCGTCGACAGCATAGCAGAATTGCTGAAGACCGACCGGGACAGGGAGATTTTTTTCCTTTGCGTCTGTATCGGAGGGGACGACTGATCATTATCAAAGGGGGTATGATTATGGAAGCACGTGCGTGCAGAAGCTGTGGCAAGTTGTTTAACTACATAGGTGGACAGCCTATCTGTGAAGCCTGCAAAAAGAGAAAGGAAGAGCAGTTTCTCGCAGTAAAGGAATATCTGTGGGAACATAAAAATGCCAGCTTTGAGGAGATTGCCGAAGCAACAGAGGTTTCCGTAAAGCAGCTCAAGCAGTGGGTGAGAGAGGAGAGGCTCTCGTTCTCGGATGATTCACCCATTATTTTTCGGTGCGAGCGCTGCGGCAAGGATATTAAAACCGGCAGATTTTGCAGTGACTGCAAGACCAAAATGGGCAACAAGCTTGACGCTCTCTACGAGAAGCCCGGGTCCGGCGAATCCTTTGACAATCCCGGCAAACCCGGCGGTTCCGGCATGAGGTTCGTATGATAAACGAAAAAAAGATCATCAATATGACAAAGCTGCAGGCCTTTGAAGACACGGAAGGAAAAAAGGTCTTTTCTGTAGTATCTTATTTCAGATCTGACTATATCAGCATACAGCTCCTTAAAGGATTTATGTTTTATTCTGTTGCTGCCATAGTGGTTTTAGCAATGTGGGGATTATTCAACATGGAAGAATTCATGGAAAGTATCAATACCATGGATTATCTGGAGTTTGCAAAGGACCTGCTGCTCCGCTACCTGGCCGGGCTTTTGGCGTATCTGAGCGTCGTCTATATTTACTCGGTGACTACATATTCCAGGGCGAGAAAAAAGGGCAGGAAATATCACCGCAGACTCAAGGAGGTATCTAAGCAATGACTACTTTCCTGGAGATAAAGGAGCGGATAAAGGGTTTCTGTTCCAGCTTTGATATATATCTGCTGGCAGTCGTTCGGGCGATATTGATGTTTATTGTGGTAAACACGATAAACTCGGAGATAGGTTTTGACTCGAGATTTAATTCACTTACGATAGCGGTGCTTATCTCGTTGGTCACGGCGTTTCTCCCCGTGAATTTCATATTAGTGGTAGCGGCGCTCCTTATTTTGATACATCTGTACGCGCTGGCGCTTCCGGTGGCTATCGTCGCTGCCTGTTTTATGTTGGTGATATTTCTGCTCTATTTCAGATTTTCGCCGAAGAGCGGGTATCTGGCAGCATTGACTCCGGTGGCAAATATCATCGGAATGCCCTACCTGATGCCATTCTGCGCCGGACTGATGGACGAGAATCCTACATCCTGCATATCAGTTGTGAGCGGCACATTTTTCTATTATTTCCTGAAGGGCGTAAAGGCAAATTCTGTCAGTCTGTCCACCATGGGTGAGGATGATACCATCATCTCAAAGATCAATGAGACCGTCAGCCAGATCACGGACAACAGAGAAATGATCGTGATGATGGTGGTGATGTTTGCGGCTGTCATAGTGATTTGGGTGCTGCGCCGCAGGAGTTTTGACCACGCCTGGGTGTACGCTATAGCATCGGGAGCCGTGATACAGCTCCTTGGCGTGATAATAGGAGCAAATATACAGAATTTTTCTGTTAATATACCGGGACTTATACTCGGAGTAGCGATCAGTACGCTGATAGCCTTTGGGCTGCAGTTCTTCTTCTTTAATTTGGACTACGACAGGACACAGAGAGTCCAGTTTGAGGATGATGATTACTATTACTATGTGAAGGCGGTTCCGAAGATGACGGTGGCAATGGGCAAGAAGGATATAAAGACTTACGCCTCCACCGATGATATAACGAGAGATGATATTGTTGAAGAGTTGAGAGAGGACGAGTAGTTTTTCGATATATGGACAGCATCATATCTTTTTTTCAAAATTTCTTTGATAAATACATGTTCTCTTTTACCATTCCGAATATCAACGCGGTGGATATCGTCGAGATAATAATAATCGCTGTGTTGATCTATAATGTTCTGGTTTGGATAAAGACCACAAAAGCCTACAGCCTCATCAGGGGAATAGGCATTTTGCTTGTGTTTGTGGCTATCGCTGCGGTCTTTCGTATGAATACCATATTATGGCTTGCGGAAAAAGCCATAAATGTAGGTATCATCGCTCTGGTCGTTATCTTCCAGCCTGAGCTGAGGCGCGCCCTCGACCGCCTGGGGAAGCAGAATTTCTTCGTGAATCTCTTCAGGATCGGCGATACCAAGGAAGTAGAGCGCTTTTCCGACAGGACGATAAACGAGATAGTAAAGGCTACCTACGAGATGTCAAAGGTCAAGACCGGTGCGCTGATCGTGGTGGCAAAGGATGAGGCGCTCACAGAGTGGATCAGGACAGGTATTGATGTGGACGCCGTGGTTTCTTCACAGCTTTTCATCAACATATTCGAAAAAAACACACCGCTCCACGACGGGGCGGTCATCGTGATAGGTGACAGGGTCATGTCTGCCACCTGCTATCTGCCTATGTCGGACAATCTCGATCTCGACAAGGAGCTCGGTACCCGTCACAGGGCGGCAGTGGGAATGAGCGAGACCACAGACAGCACCACGATAGTAGTCTCAGAGGAGACCGGAAAGGTGTCTGTGGCGATCGACGGTTATCTGGACAGAGATGTCAGGGAGGATGAGCTGAGAGTGATATTACAAAAGACCCAGCTGACCGGAGAGAAGCTGCGAACCATTGACAGACTAAAGAGGAGGGTAAACCGTGCTAAAAAAGCTGCTAAGTAAGCTGACACAAAATATCGGTCTGAAGCTTTTAGCCATGGTTTTTGCCATCGCTCTGTGGCTTTTGGTCGTGAATACGGACGATCCGAAAATGACACGGAGATTTACCAGCTCAGTTACCATGGAGAATGCTTCCTATCTGTCGGATCAGGGGATCTATTATGAGCTGGCGGACGGTTCAAACACTATCTCCTTTGATGTCACCGCAAAGAGATCATACATGGATCAGCTCTCCAGCACGGATTTTCGTGTAGTGGCTGACCTGAAAAATACCGAGCTGGTTGCGGACAGTGATATTGCCACGGTTCCGGTGGAGATCACTGCCCTCAGGTACTCGACGCAGGTGGCTGTGTCAGGTTACGCCAAAAAGATCCAGCTGTCGGTAGATGATCTCCAGAAGAGCCAGTTTATCGTAAGCCCCCAGATAGCTGGGACTTTGGGCGACGGAAAGGAGCTGGGGACTCTGACTGCCACGCCTAACCTGGTGACCGTATCGGGACCGAAGGCAGTGGTCACAGAGATAGATCATATATATGCGGTTGTGGATGTGACGGGAGTCACCTCTGATGTCACGGTGGCATGTCTTCCTATAGCATACAATGCCGATGGTGATGTGGTTGATTCCGGAAATATCAGCTATAATGTCAGTACGGTTACCGTGAGTCTGACTGTCCTCGACACAAAGGATGTCGGGATTGTATGCGGCTATACGGGAGAGCCTGCAAGCGGTTATAATCTGAGAGAGATCAGTGTTTCACCCCAGACCGTGACCGTGAAGGGAAAGAGCCAGGCATTGAATTCTATCACCAGCATAAACATTCCTGCATCGGCGCTGGATATCAGCAGTGCAAGAGGCGATGTAACCACCACCGTGGATGTGGCGGAATATCTGCCAGGCGGAGTGGTGGTTTCGGGTGACAGCAAGGTCACACTGAATGCCAATATAGTAGAGGAGGCATCAAAGGCATTAACTCTTTATGTCTCAAACATCACTGTGCTTAACGTGCCTGAAGGTTATGACGCCTCTATCAGAGAGACCTCGGCTCAGGTGAACATCAGCGGACTGGAGAGCGATATAGAAAAGGTTACCTCATCTACGCTGACGGGAACGATAGACGCCACGGGATTCCAGCCTGGTGAGAACAGGGGAAAGGTATCACTGGATCTGTCTACGGGCATATCTTATGATAATATTTATATGAGTGTGACACTGACGAGGAAGGGTGAGTCTTATGACAGCGAGACTGCTGATGAGTCGGGCAGCGACACATATAATAATGCTGAGGAGTCTGCCGGTGAAGAACAGGCGGGCGAAGGGGAGATATCAGACGGATCGTCAGACGGAGCTTCAGACGATATTTCCGGGGCAGCAGATCAGACGGATTCTCCGGGTGACAATACCGGTTCAACGGATGAGGCCGGAGAAGAGATTACGGAATAAAATACCGGAGGGATAAAAATTTGGCCAGAATGTTTGGGACTGACGGCGTGAGAGGAATAGCCGGAAAAGAACTGTCAATAGATCTTGCGATGAAGCTTGGCGCAGCGGGCGCTCATGTCATCACAAAAAAAAGAAATCACAGACCCGCTATCATAGTGGGAACCGATACCAGGATATCTAGAGGGATGCTTTCATCCGCGCTGATAGCCGGGATATGCTCCGTGGGGGCGGATGCTGTATATGTCGGAGTGGTTCCGACGCCTGCAGTGGCATATCTCACCAGGACACACAGTGTCGACGCGGGAGTGGTGATCTCTGCCTCCCACAACCCCATGGAATTTAACGGCATCAAGTTTTTCGACGGAGAGGGCTTTAAGCTTCCGGACGAGATGGAGGACGAGATCGAGGCACTGATCAGATCTGATATGAGTGGTGTCGAGCTTCCTGCCGGATCAAATATAGGACAGGTGGAATATTGTTTCGACATGAGAGACGAGTATGTGGATTACATGAAAAAAGCCATGCCAATCGATCTGTCCGGCCTAAAGATTGTGGCTGACTGTGCCGAGGGAGCGTCCCATTACACCTCCGTAAAGACGCTGGAGAGCCTGGGGGCAAACCTTATCCCTATACATGTGGATCCTGACGGAACAAATATCAACGCCAACTGTGGCTCTACCCACATGGACGAGTTGATGGCCAGAGTGGTTTATGAGAAGGCAGATCTGGGTCTCGCTTTTGACGGGGATGCGGACAGGCTCCTGGCGGTGGATGAGAATGGCGTGTTAGTGGACGGAGATAAGCTGCTGTCGATCTGTGCCGACTATATGAAATCAAAGGGCAAATTAAAAAAAGACACGGTGGTGGTCACCGTGATGTCCAATCTGGGATTTACGCTGATGTGCGAAAAAAATTCCTTAAAGGAGGTCAGGACAAAAGTCGGTGACAGATATGTTCTTGAAGAAATGAAAAAAAACGGTTATAATTTAGGCGGTGAGCAGAGCGGGCATATCATATTTCTGGATGAGAATACTACCGGAGACGGTCTGCTATCGGCACTTCACCTGTTAGAGGTGATGGTGGACACAGGAAAAAAATTATCAGAGCTTGCTGCGATCATGGATGTGTATCCGCAGGCACTTGTAAATGCAAAGGTACCTGAACACCGGAAATATAATTATATGGAATATCCTGTTATAAAGGATGCTATAGAAAAACTGGAACAGGAATTCGGCGGCGAGGGCAGAGTCCTGATCAGACCCTCGGGCACCGAACCTTTAGTCAGAGTCATGATCGAGGGGAAAGATCAGGCTCTGATAGAAAAAAGAGCTGCAGAGCTCGCTGAATTGATCAGAAATACTATCGTTTGACGGCGAGCGGACTTGAATATTTTAAGGAAGGAGGAAGGATTATGGTCCAGCGTGAATTAAAGATCGACAATCTGACAGGACTGCATTTAAGACCGGCCGGTGTTTTGTGCAATACTGCGTCAGCCTTTTCATCGCGGATCACATTTAAGCATGGAAACAGTCTTGTTAATGCTAAGAGTGTTTTGAGCGTGCTCGGCGCCCAGGTAAAGAACGGGGACGAGATAGAGCTGTATTGCGAGGGAGATGACGAAGAGGAAGCTATGCGTGTCATCTCGGATTTGATAGAAAACGGATTGGGGGAGTAATTAATGAGAACTTATCTGGTAACAGGTGGAGCAGGGTTTATCGGCTCGAATTTTATACATTATATGTTTGATCGTTATCAGGACGCGATAAAGATAATAAATGTTGACGCGCTCACTTATGCGGGTAATTTGTCTAATCTCGAGGCAGTGGCGGGATTGCCGAATTACAAATTCGTAAAGGCTGACATTACGGACAGAAAGGTCATCGAAAAGCTTTTCGACAAAAATGATGTCGATGTGGTCGTGCATTTCGCTGCGGAGTCTCATGTGGATCGCTCCATAAAGGATCCGGACTGTTTCGTCCGGACAAATGTACTGGGGACTACTAATATGCTCAATGCGGCCATGGGAGCCTGGAGACTTTCCAATGGCAAATTCATACCCGGCAAAAAATTCCTGCATGTGTCTACGGATGAGGTCTACGGTTCTCTTCCGGAGGAAGGAGGATACTTCTACGAGGACACTCCCTACGCGCCCCACAGTCCTTATTCGGCCAGCAAGGCGTCTTCAGACCTGATAGTGAAGGCCTATATGGATACCTATGGTTTCCCGGCAAATATCACGAACTGCTCTAATAATTACGGGCCTTATCAGTTTCCTGAAAAGCTGATCCCGCTGATGATACATAACGCGTTGGAGGGAAAGCCTCTGCCGGTGTACGGGGACGGAAAAAATGTCAGGGACTGGCTTTATGTGGAGGATCATGTTTCCGCAATAAATCATGTCATCAACGAGGCAAAGCTTTTTGAAACATACAATATCGGCGGCAACAATGAGAAGCAGAATATCGAGATAGTGCGCACCATAATCGATGTGTTAAAAGAGCTGCTTCCGGAGGCGGATCCAAGGAGGGCGAATCTCTCATATGATCTGATCACCTATGTGGATGACAGGCTTGGTCATGACAGGAGATATGCCATCGGAGCGGACAAGATACGAAAGGATCTGGGCTGGGAGCCGAAGACGAAATTTGTGGATGGTATCCGCAAGACTATCATCTGGTATTTTGAAAATCAGGATTGGATGGAGAGAGTCACGAGCGGTATGTATCAGGCTTACTACGAGCAGATGTACGGTGGGAAGCTCTAAGGAAATCCATACATTTACCGCCGTGATATAACAGGCAAATATTGCAGGCGACTGCAGCCAGTCAAGTCGTGCGGCACCGTGACGCGAACAAAAGAACCTGTGTGAGCCGTAGAGGTGTTTGAATGCGACGCAGGGGGACAAAGGCAGTGCCTGACTGACAAGAAAAAATACTTGACAGCCGCTGCGGGCAGTGTTAATATACATTTCGTTTGGAAACAACCATGGAAAAAAACATTCGATTAGGATATTTATACGATTTCTACGGCGAGCTGCTGCCGGAGCACGGCAGAGAGATACTTGGCAGTATAGTGGAGGACGATCTGTCACTCTCCGAGCTCTCGGAGATGTACGGCATAACCAGACAGGGCGTGCATGACGTAAAGAAACGCTGCGCCGCAGCTCTGGAAAAGTACGAGTCAAAGCTCCACCTGCTGGAGAAATATTTATCCTCAAAGGAACTCGTATCAGAGATAAAAACCGTCGCAGAGAGCAGGGCAGGCGATGTGCAGATGAAAGAGATTTCAGAGCTGTGTGACAGGCTTATGGAGAATATATAGATGGCATTTGAAAGCCTCTCCGAAAAACTGAATAATATTTTTTCAAAGCTGAAGAAAAAAGGACGTCTGACGGAGGAAGATGTAAAGAACGCCACAAAGGAAGTAAAACTGGCTCTGCTCGAAGCGGATGTCAACTTCAAGGTGGTGAAGGACTTTATTAAAAATGTCCAGGAGAGGGCGGTAGGAGTCGATGTTATGAACGGCCTGAACCCGGCTCAGATGGTCATAAAGATCGTAAATGAAGAGATGACCGCCATGATGGGGAGCGAAGGCGCAAGCATACAGTTCAAGCCCGCCGGAGAGCTCACGGTCATCATGATGACAGGGCTCCAGGGATCAGGAAAGACCACAACGGCCTCAAAGCTGGCCGGGAATTTCAAGTCAAAGGGAAGACATCCACTGCTGGTCGCCATGGACATATATCGCCCGGCCGCTGTGGAACAGCTGAGAGTAAACGGCGAAAAGGTTGGAGCAGAGATTTATTTTAAGGAGGGAGCAAAGCCCCCTGAAATAGCAAAGAGCGCTCTTGAATACGCTAAAGAGAAATCCTTTGATACGGTCATATTTGATACGGCAGGGCGTCTGCATATAGATACCGCTATGATGGAGGAGCTTAAGGAGATAAAGAACGGCTGCGATATCACTGAGACTATATTGGTGGTTGACGCCATGACAGGTCAGGACGCCGTAAAGGTGGCAGAGACCTTTGATGCCGGGATAGGCATCGACGGTGTCATCATGACAAAGCTGGACGGTGACACAAGAGGCGGTGGAGCCCTATCCATAAGGGCAGTGACCGGAAAGCCCATATTATATGTTGGTATGGGTGAAAAGCTCACCGACCTCGAGCAGTTTTATCCCGACCGCATGGCATCTAGAATTCTCGGTATGGGCGATGTGCTCACACTGATAGAAAAGGCCGGCGCAAACCTCGACAAGGAAAAAGCGGCCGACATGGAGAGCAGATTCAAGAAGGCGGAATTCACCTTTGACGATTATCTGGAATCCATCAGTCAGATGAGAAATATGGGAGGCGTGTCATCCATGCTCTCCATGATGCCGGGGCTGAATGGTCAGAAATTATCAGGCATCACGGACAATATAGACGAGAGCAGGCTCGACCGCATAGAGGCCATCATCCACTCCATGACAAAGGAGGAGAGAGCCAATCCCGACATATTGAATCCTTCCCGTAAATCCAGGATAGCAAAGGGCTCGGGAAATGACATCGCAGAGGTGAACCGCCTGGTAAAGCAATTCAACGAGATGAAAAAGATGATGAAGAAAATGCCCGGTATGATGAAGCAGCGGGGACGCCTTGGAGCCAAAGGTCTGTTTGGCGGATTATTCGGCTGATTTAACATAAATCATAAATAACAATTTTTAGGAGGAAAGAAAAAATGGCAGTAAAGATCAGATTAAAGAGACTGGGAAAGAAGAGAGCGCCTATCTACCGTGTGGTAGTGGCAGATGCAAGGGTTGCGAGAAATGGAAGCTCTATCGATGAGATAGGAACCTACGATCCCAATCAGGAGCCCAGCTTGGTAAAGATCGATGCTA
>CALFUE010000032.1 GCA_937916345.1 uncultured bacterium | reverse complement strand
TAAAGCCCGCGAATGAATATCAGTTCCGTATATTTACGACTCCGGTGGGACCATACTTTAAGGGCGGTGCGAAGCCCATCACTATCCGCGTATCGGATTTCGACCGCGCGGCGCCTCACGGCACGGGAAATATCAAGGCCGGTTTGAACTACGCCATGAGCCTCTACCCCATAGTTGACGCTCATGAAAAGGGCTTTGACGAGAATATGTACCTGGATCCCGGCACCAGAACATTTGTGGAGGAGACAGGCGGAGCGAACTTCCTCTTTGTTGCAAAGGACGGGACAATCGTCACTCCGAAGTCGGATTCGATACTGCCCTCCATCACCAGGCGCAGCCTCTGCCATGTGGCTGAGCACATCCTCGGCATGAAGGTGGAGCACAGACCTGTGAAGATGGATGAAGTGGCAGACTTTGCCGAGTGCGGACTCTGCGGTACCGCGGCAGTCATCTCGCCTGTAGGCAGGATCAATGATCACGGCCGTATTATTGAATTCCCGGCAGGAATGGAAGATATGGGACCAGTCACCAAAAAGCTTTATGATACACTGACAGGCATCCAGATGGGACGCATTGAAGGACCTGAAGGGTGGGTAGTGGAAATGACCGGGAGGAATGTATGATAAAGCCAAAGCAGCTTGCTGACAAGCTGGACATTCTCATAAAAGAAACCAACAAAAACGGTCTCAAATGGAAGATGCAGATCGAGACCACAGACGACCTCTCCGAGGATCTCAAAGAAAAGCTTGAGACCGAAGAAGGAGAGTATATCATAGACGAGTGCTTCGTGTCCTATGAGTGCACCTGTCAGAGGCAGGAATTCAGAATGATCTCTTACGAGCATGTCATGAGACGGGGCGATACGACCCGTATGACTGCTCTCATATTTATGCCGCCGGAAGGCCTGCGCTACTTCGATGTGGCAGTCATGGCTCCCTACGCTGTCGACAACAGCTCCATGCTCTCCGGAAAGGTACACAACCTTTTCGATACATTGATGAAGCTCCACGCAGCGGGCAGCGACCAGGTCAGTGTGAAATATATAGATCCCATTACCCAGAACGTCCTGTGACAGGGGGAATGATGCATGAATGTGCTTGTTATCGGAGGGGCGTGCCGTCTCACCGGTCAACTCATCGAAAAGCTGCATAAAGAAGGCCACCGGACATATCTCCTTACCGGGGACAAATTCACTGATGGGGAATATCCTAAGGTGTTTGAACGCTACGATTTCGATTATGACAATGAATCGATGATGGAGATATTCAAGAGCGTTCACCCGTCTGTGACCGTATACCTCGGAGCCTTCGATACGAATTATAAATGGGAGGATGACAGGAGCGACAGTGTACGCTTCACATCCGGACTCACCAATCTGCTTTCGGCCTTTTCCACAGGTGAATACGGCAGATTCGTTTATTTGTCGAGTTCTGATGTCTATAGCGGTTCTTACGCCGAGGATATCACGGAGGAGGTGCAGACAGAGTCCGGCACCTACAAGGGTATGGCCATCGCCATGGGAGAGAGTCTCTGCTCCCGGTTTCAGGAATCAAGACATCTCGATATAGTGACGCTTCGCATAGACAATATGTACTATGTGCCCGAAAAGCGCTCCGAGGTCTCCGGCGTAATTGCCACCATGTGCCTCACGGCGCTGATGGAAAAGCGACTTAAGATCGATCCCGGGCATACCATGTCATGCATTTATATCGCGGACGCGGTAGAGTATATCTACAGGCTGATGATGTCGGCCGAGCATTTCAACAATCTTTATAATATTTCATCGGCGGAGCCGGTCACCGAGAGAGAACTGGCAGAAGCCATAAAAAGCGCTTTCGGAGACGAACTGGAGATTGTGGAAAACAGTGATTTTGGACGCAGGCTCATCCTCTCAAACAGCCGCTACGACGAAGAATTCGGTATCAGGATATTCCACCATGCTGCAGAAGTAGCAGAAAAAGAAATGTCTCTGATGCTCAAAAAGAGCAACACCTTTCTATATGAGGAGGTACAGAAGGAGAGCATCGCCTTGCGCCTGAAGAAGCGCCTGGGCCGTGTGGGCGCAGCCATACTTCCCTTTGTGGAGACGGCCGTTTTTTTTATACCGTTTTTCCTGCTTTACAACCGCGCCGCGGACAGCAGATTCTTTTCAAATCTGGATTTTTATCTGCTGTATGTCATATTGATCGCCATGGTCTTTGGTCAGCAGCAGGCCATCGTTGCGGCGGTTCTGTCTGTGATGGGATATTTCTTCAGGCAGACCTACCATCAGACCGGCTTTCAGCTGCTGATGGATTACAATACATACGTCTGGATCGCCCAGCTGTTTATATTGGGGCTGGCGGTGGGATACCTCAGGGACTCCATCACCCATCTGCGTCTTGAGACCAGGGAGGAACAGGATGCGCTGCGGTTCCGCATCAATGACATCATCACCATAAACAACAGTAATGTTCGCGTAAAGGACATACTTGAGACGCAGATAGTAAACCAGGATGACTCCATCGGAAAGATCTATAATATCACTTCACAGCTGGAACGATACATGCCCGAGGAAGTTATCTTCCAGGCGGCGGAGATGGTATCAAAGCTGATGAACACGAAGGATGCGGCCATCTATACCGTCTCAAATTCCGACTACGCCCGCATGGCTTCGGCCACCTCGGACTCTGCCAGAAGAATGGGACACTCCATCAGATACAGGGAGATGGGAGAGGTGTCTGAGGAGATCCTTGAAAAAAAGGTTTATATTAACAGACAGATCAATGACCAGTATCCCCACATGGCCATCGGCATTTTTGAGGATGACAATATCAGGGTGATCATCTATGTGTGGGGAATCTCGTGGGATCGCATGACCCTCGGACAGGCGAATGTGCTCCGCGTAATCTCTTTTTTGATACAGAACGCCCTGCTGTCCGCGAACCGCTACATGGATGCCATCGAGCACGAGCGCTACCTGGACGGAGGCGCTCTGATGGAGACCACCAGCTTTTCAAATCTGGTCACGGCCTTCCGGGGAGCCAGGGACAGAGGCCTTTGCCTCTGCGTCACTCTGAAGGTGGATGTGGAGCCGGGTGACGTTACTTCCGCTTCCGAAAAGCTCACCAAAAAGCTCCGTACCAGCGACTACCTGGGCACGCTGTCGGACGGCGGACTGTATGTTCTGCTGGCTGACTCCGGACTGGCTGAGGCGGAGTTCGTGCTGAAGAGATTCGAGGAAATAGGATATCACGCCTATGTGACTGAGGATATCCCGCTTTGAGACAAAAGCCCTTAC
>CALFUE010000031.1 GCA_937916345.1 uncultured bacterium | reverse complement strand
CCCTTTATGGCAGCCTTGCAGGATGCCGTGGCGATCCTGTGCCATACGCTCTCTGTCTCCTTTTCCCGATCCAGCCGCAAAAGCTCCAGGCATTCCCTCATAAAGCTCTCATAGGAGATGCCGTAAAGATTGTCCGGCACAGCGTAGAGTGCAACATCCCTCTCACCGAAATCCTCTATCTCAAAACCCAGCTGCTTAAAATATTCCATATTACCATCGAGTGTGGATTTTTCCAGAGAATCCAGGGTGATTATCACGGCAGGTTTAAGTTCCTGGGAATAAAAGCTCCTCTCCCTGAAGCGCTTGAGATTTCTCTCGAACAAAATCTTCTCATGGGCGGCGTGCTGGTCGATGATATACATCTCATCGCCGCTCTGGGCGATCCAATAGGTGTCGAATACTTGTCCCACCATTGAGATATTGTTCTGATTCACCTCTTCCCTGAAATCCTTTGAAATATCAGAAAATGAGACCTGCTCCTCCCTCACCATGAGGGGACTAATCTCTTCTCTTATTACCTCTTCGCCGGGCTTTATGGTCTCATAGATCCTCCTGTAGGGCGAGGCCTCATCCAGCTCCTTTACCAAACGCTCCAGCTTTCTCCTCTCGTAGGGCGCGTATTTTGTCTCTTCCCTTGTCAATGTCTTTTCGTAGACGTCCACATCCGCCTCCTTCGGCACCATATCCTTTCCGGCGAGAGCCTCCTTTATCAGCTCAAAGAGCTCTCCGTATATCTTTCCCCCCTCTACGAACTTGATCTCCATCTTTCTTGGATGAACATTCACATCCGTATATTCAGGATCAATATCTATCAAAAGACATGTAAAAGGAAACTGATGCAACATCATAAACTTCCTGTAAGCGTCATCTATGGCCTTGTTGATGATGTTTGATCTGATGTATCTCTTGTTGATAAAATAATTCTCCAGAGCTCTGCTGCCTCTGGTTATCACAGGCTTCCCGAGAAAACCGGTGACCTTCATATGCGGCGTTTCTTTTTCGATCTCAATCAGATTTCCGGAAACCTCCCTTCCGTATATCTTGTAAATCACATCGGAAAGGTAGCCGTTGCCCGATGTATAAAGCTTCTCGCGGCCGTTTAGAGTCAGGGTAAATGATATATCCGGATTACATAACGCCATGTGTTCGATAACGGATGCCGCATAGCTGCCCTCCGTCTGCGGCGTGCGCAAAAATTTTTTTCTGGCCGGAGTATTATAAAAAAGATCCTCCATCATGATCATTGTGCCGTCGACTGCGCCGCAGGATGAGACAGATATCTTTTTCCCGCCCTCATACACTGCGCGAACTCCCGTATCATCATCAATAGTCTTTGTCTCCAGCGTAACTCTTGAGACAGATGCGATGGAAGATAATGCCTCACCGCGGAAACCCATGGTTCTGATGCCCGATAGGTCACCGATACTCCTTAATTTGCTTGTTGCGTGAGGCAGAAAAGCCTTTTCTACCTGATTCGCCGCTATTCCCACTCCATCATCTGAAACAGTCAGGGTGTCGATACCGCCGCCGTATAATTCAATTGAAATATGCTTTGCCCCCGCGTCGATGGAATTTTCTACCAGCTCCTTTACCACGCAGGAGGGATTCTCTATAACCTCCCCCGCCGCGATCTGCTCAATGGTCTCGCTGTCCAAAACAACTATTTCATTACGCATATCGATCTGCCTTTCATTACAAGCTTTTCCCCCTCGCTCTTTATTTCAGTGCCATCCAGGGTCAGATAAGAGCTCACGTTCTTACCGCTTAAAACCGTGTCAGAGATATTTATCTCTTTATCATCTGCGGAAGAATTATAGATCACGAAAATATCATTCTCCTCGTATGATCTCTTTACCACCGCGATATCATCCTCAAAGCCATCCTCGATATCAAAGCTTCCCCTGGCTATCCCGGGATTCATCAGTCTCATTTTAAGCGCTTTTTTGTAATAATTATAGATTGAATTTTCGTTTTCCTTCTGACTTTCCAGGCTGCCGAAATTCTGCTCCACCTCAGATGCCCCTGTCACTTTTTTGCACATCCCGGCAGATGACGTATCATCGCTCCAGACAAAGGGAAGCCTCTTGTTCTCATCCTCATTTCCCGAAGATTTCATACCTATCTCCTCGCCGTAATAAACATATATCGCTCCCGGCATGGTGGAGAGCAGTCCACCTGCAAACTTCACCGCATCCTCGTCACTCATGAGATTGTTCGCCACTCTGACCTGATCGTGATTTGTCAAAAACCAGGCGTTTATAAAATTGGGATTATTTGCGGAATAATCCTCCTGAAATTTCTTAACAGCGTTTACCAGCTGCCCTGAATCCGCAAATCCCCTGGCGGTCTTTTCAATAATACCCTCCACAGAGGAAGCTGGAAAATTAAAGAATGAAGGAGTCTCACTCCTATAGTAATCAGCTATCACACTTCCGGATGCCCACACCTCTGACACCATATAAAATCCCGGATTTTTAGTCAGACAGTGATCGTACAGGCCTTTCAGTACTTCTATATTTTTGTTGTTGTCATTTTCCTCATAGTGCAGCGCAGCATCCATCCTGAAGCCGTCGACGCCCCTGTCTATCCAATAGTCAGCTATGTCATAGATCTCAGATATCACCTTTTCATTGGTGAGGTTCAGATCCGGCATCTCCGACCAGAAATCAGCCTCGTAATAGTAATCCGTACCGCTCACCTGATACCAGCCGCCTCCCTGATCCTCGTCGGAGAAATGATAATAATCCACATATTCCCCGTCCATATCACCATTTTTTACGGAGGTGACGGCAGACTTGAACCACTCATTAGTATCCGAGGTATGATTTATGACCAGATCTATCACCACCCGTATATCACGGGCATGTGCCTCCTTTATCAGCTCGTCAAAATCCTCTAAGGTTCCAAATGAGGGATCAATCTGTCTGTAGTCATCCACATCATATTTGTGGTAGGTATTTGATGGCATGATGGGAGTGAGCCAAAGCCCGTTTGCTCCCAGCTCTTTTATATAGCCAAGCTTTTCGGTTATCCCCTTCAGATCTCCGGTGCCGTCACCATCGCTGTCGTAATAGGAACCCACAAATATCTCGTAATAATTCCTGTAATTGTCATCTATCACCGGAATATTTTCCGCAGGAGCGCAGGACACGCTCGATACCCCCATGGACAGAGTAATTGATAAAGCCAAAGCTCTCTTAAAATAATTCATTTATATATCTCCTTTTCTCTCAGGATTTCATATATTCTTTGTGTGTCACCCGGGTCGATCCATATCACATCCTCCATCCCGCGAAACCAGGTTAACTGTCTTTTTGCGAAATGCCTGGTATCCGTCTTTATGCTATCCACTGCATCCCCGAGTGTACACTCACCATCCAGATATCTCAAAAGCTGTCTGTAGCCGATACCCTGCATAGAGGTGTTCTCTTTTGTCAATCCAAGGGATCTCAAATGACGAACCTCATCCAGCAGCCCCTGCTCCATCATCCTGTCAACACGCTCCTCTATCCTCTCATAGAGCAGAGTTCTTTCCATATTAATCGCAAAGCACGCGAAGTTATAGGGGGATGGCTTTTCCCTGTTTTTTTTATTGTCAGAGGAGATGCTCCTTCCTGTTACTTCCAGGTATTCCAGTGCGCGTATCACCCTCTTTGTATTATTTTCGTGAATACTCTCTGCACTCCCCGGATCATTTGTTTTTAATAACTCAAAAAGATACTCTTTTCCTTTTTCCGATAGAATATGCTCGTATTTTTTGCGCACATTCGCGTGGAGCTCATCGTCCTCTGTCTCGAAATCACAGTCATATAGCAGAGCCCTGATATAAAAACCCGTACCGCCGGTTATGACAGGCAGCCTGGCTCTGCTGTTCACATCCCTTATTATATGCTTTGCCATGCTGACAAATTTGCAGACATTGAAATCTTCATGCGGATCAAAAATATCTATGAGGTGGTGCGGCACTGAGCGCATCTCCTCTCTTGTGACCTTTGCGGTTCCGATGTCCATTCCGCGGTACACCTGCATGGAATCTGCGCTTATGATCTGCGCGCCTGTACTTTTCGCCAGCATTATCGATATATCAGTCTTACCCACTGCTGTCGGGCCCGAAATGATTATAAGTGGTTTATCCTCCGAATCCTGCCCCATAAAAAACACCCTTTAAATAACGCGTTTAAATTTCTTTTCCAGCTCATATCTGCTCATTGAAATAATAGTTGGTCTTCCGTGAGGACAGTGGTAGGGATTGTCCAATTTCAAAAGCTCATCAATAAGCGCGTCCGCTTCAGCAAAGGAGAGATGATCGTGTCCTTTTACAGCCGCTTTACACGACATGGAAGCCACCTTTTCCATAACCAGTTCATCAGATCGGAAGAGCGTCGTGTAGGGAAAGAGTGTAGATCTC
>CALFUE010000030.1 GCA_937916345.1 uncultured bacterium | reverse complement strand
GTATTTCGGGAGCCATACAGCATGTTGCCGGGATGGAGGAGAGCGACATCATCATCGCTATCAACAAGGATGAGGACGCTCCGATCTTTGATGTGGCTGATTACGGTATCGTGGGTGATCTGAACAAGATCGTTCCCCAGCTCACCGCAGCGATCAAGGCAAACGCTGCGAACTGAGTATTTAGTAAGATCTGCCCTGCTCCGTATTGGGGCAGGGCTTTCTTTATAAAAGGCACGAAGCGCCGCTTTTATATGAGCAAGTAGCGAAGCGGATTGCGAATATCATTGACATAAAGGTGAAAACGCTTATGAGACATGTGACTTATAAACCTGAAATGGTCTGTGCCCGGGCGATTGATTACGATCTGGACGAAGAGGGCAGGATCTATAATCTGAAATTTGAGGCGGGCTGCAACGGCAACTTAAAGGCCATAGGAAGACTCCTGGAAGGAACCGATGCCCGCCGCGCGGCAGAGCTCCTTCGGGGCAACGACTGTAGGGGCCGCGGTACTTCCTGTGCCGACCAGCTGGCCAGATCCATAGAGGAGAGTCTTTCGCAGATGAACTAAAAATTTGATACGACCCCATTTTATAAATGTTCTGCTGCGAAATATGTATCATAGCGATCAATTAAAGTCCGTTCCCGACGGACTTGGCGCCAGATTTGCAGTCGCTTTGCGACCTTCCACTGCAAATTCTTAGCGCTCTTCGCCGGAGGGAAAACGCATAGGAGGAAAAAATATGAAGAAGAAGAACATCACCGGAAAAATTTTGGTATCTGTTTTGGCGGCATCGATGGCGTTTACGCCGGCGGTGACGCTCGCCGCGCCCCCGGATAAGCCGGGAAGCTCCGGCACCGGCACACCCGGAGGGGGCAGCAGCTCTGTGACATACAGCGGGGCTACGACCGTATCAAGCGCGTCAACACTTAGCGATGAGAAGTATGCCTCCACCACCGCTGATGAAAATGCTTTGCTCATAGACACATCCGAAGCAGTTACGGTAAAGAACGCGACAGTGACGAAGTCCGGTGATTCCAGCGGAGGAGATTCCTGCAATTTCTACGGCATTAATTCCGGAATAATGGTAAAGGGCGGATCCACCACAACCATAACCGGCGCCGGGATCTCGACCACGGGCACCGGTGCGAACGGCGTGTTCTCCTACGGAGGTAACGGCGGAACAAACGGCGCGGCAGGAGACGGCACAACGGTCGTCATATCTGACAGCAAGATCACAACTACCGGCTCGAACGCGGGAGGCATCATGACAACCGGCGGCGGTATCACAAAGGCTTCCAATCTGACGATCGAGACCTCCGGACAGTCGTCGGCTCCCATCAGGACTGACAGGGGCGGCGGCACGGTCACTGTTGACGGCGGTACTTATACCTCAAATGGTCTCGGCTCACCCGCCATATATTCAACGGCTGATATTACGGTATCAAATGCGACCCTCACTTCAAATCTCTCGGAGGGTGTGTGCATAGAGGGAAAGAATTCCATTACGATAAAGGATTCTGTTCTCACGGCGAACAACACAAAGACCAACGGAAACGCCACATTCTGTGACACCATAATGATCTATCAGTCGATGTCGGGAGATGCTGATTCCGGTCAGTCATACTTTACTATGACGGGGGGAAGTCTTATCAGCAAGAACGGTCATGTGTTCCATGTGACAAATACCAACGCGAACATTACTCTTTCCGGTGTGAAGATCACAAATTCCGACAGCGGGAATGTACTGATCAGCGTATGCGACGATGGCTGGAGCGGAGCGGATAACAAGGCGACACTGAATGCCTCATCGCAGACTCTGAAAGGTGACGCTCTGGTGGGAAGCGATTCCGGTCTCTCCATAAAGCTTTCCGATGGAAGCAGCTGGACGGGAAAGGTCAGTGGTGATATCACAAACGCCAAGGGGACTGTTGTATCGACCTCTGTCGGAACAGTGGATGTGACTATTGATTCGGGCAGCACCTGGACGCTCACCGGTGATACCTATATCACATCATTTTCAGGGGATGCCTCCTCTGTAGTTTCAAACGGATATGTGCTCTATGTAAACGGGACAGCCCTTAGCGGCACAAGCTCAAGCGGCGATACAACGATATCCGATGAGAGCGCGGCAGCTTCCTCTTCAACTGAAAAGATGGCTTCCGCCGCAACTCTCAAGGTTTCAAAGAAGACCTTGAAGGCAGGAAAGAGCTATACAATAAAGGTGCAGAACGCAAACGACCAGACAGTGGTTTACAAGCTTACCGCAGCGGCAAAGAAGGCAGGAATAAAGGTAAATTCCACCACCGGAAAGCTGACTGTACCGACCACGGTCTCAGCAGGCAGGTACACGATCAAGGCAGTGGCGAAGGCCAGTGATAACTACAAAAAGAAGACCTTGAAATTCACACTGGTTGTAAAATAAAAAATTCGTATCTGTTACGGCCTCAGCAGCAAGTGCTTCGGCCTTACAAAAATTCCAGGTATGTTGAGCGGCCCGAAAAGAGCCGCTCTTTTTTAGTGAAAAATAAGTAGCCTCACAGGCTCTGGCGTGGTATAATTATAAGACAAAGATCAAAATTTCGAGGGTGAAAGGCGGGTGGCGTATGACGATAGGAGTTCGTAAGAAAAACCTTCTTTTTGTAATGATATCGCTCCTGGTTTTCGGGTCATTTTCAAATATCGACATGGTAATGGCGACCTCCGTATCGGAGCTTTCGGTTGAGATGCCCGTGGATATCGACTGCGATTCTTCCACCGACGGAAGCGTCACGTATCTGTCGGAGAGGTTCTATCATTTCAAGCCCGAAAAAAGCGGTTATATAAAGCTCAGCTATACGAGATACAATACGGGTAAAGATTCCTCCACTTATTATATCTATGATCAGTCTGCGGAATGTGTGGCAAAGTATGCTAATCAGACCCAAAAGACGGAGTCTGTTTTTTTGACCGTCACCGCGAATTCGGACTATTATATTCTCGTGGAATATTATACGGAAAATGACTACACTGCGCAAAGCGAGGCTTCCGCGTCCGATAGCGGTACGGCGGCGCAGGCTGATTTTGATTACTCTGAATATACTGTTTTGTTCAGGATCTCCATGGATTTTTATGAGTACGAGAATGTGAAGTCCGGAAAAAACAATGACATCAACAGGGCGGACGAGCTGACGGGGGATACGGTCTACTGCGGAATGCTGACCTACAGCGAGGATTATTACAAGATCACCGCGGAGAAGAATTCCTGCGTGACTGTAACCTTTGAGAGCCAAAACAAGCCGGTCAGCGGATATCCCAGATGGGTCTACACTGCTTATGACAACAAAATGACGAAGCTCTACACCCTCAATACCGACAAAACCTGCAAGCTGACTCAGCAGTATGTCTTAAAGAAGGGGCAGTCGGTCTATATCGGTCTGGGGAACAAGAGAGCCGCCAACAATAAGCTGTACAATATCAGCTATTCTGTGACGGAGCTGGACAATATCGAGACAGAGCCGAACAATTCTTTTTCAAAGGCACAGAAGGTGGAGAAGGGGCAGATCATATACGGCACTTTGAATGAGAAGACCGAAGATTATTATGTGCTGCAGTCGCCTGCCACAAAGACCATAAAGATAGAGATGAGGCTGAGTACGACGCCGGAATGTCCCTATCGGCTGACCGTATATAATTCGCGTTACGAGGCAATAGCGAATGTGGCTGCCGATATCTACAAGGCGGCCGCGGTAAAATTTATAGCAGAAAAGAATGCCACCTATTACATAAAGGTCTCCCACAGGAGTACCGGAGGCATGGCAGAGTTTGCCGACTACGGGGTAAGCTTTGGCGTGATGTATTCGCTGAACGTGGACAAAAGAAAGTAAAACGAATTCTTTGTATTATGACTAAATTATATGACTATCATGTACATACCCTGTTTTCGGGGGATTGCAGAGCTTCGGTCGAAAGTGTGACAGAGGCGGCGAAAAACAGAGGCCTCTCCGGAATATGTTTTACGGATCACATGGATCTGGATTTTCCGGGGGAGGAAGATTTCGTTCTTGATATCCCGCGGTATCTGTCAAAGACCGGCGCCATTAAAGAAGCGTACAAACACGGGGAGGATGACTTCTTAGTCTGCGCCGGGATAGAGCTGGGTCTGCAGACACATCTCGCTGATAAGAACAGCTCCATCATCAGGGAAAACGACTTCGATTTCGTCATAGCCTCTTCACATCTCATAGACGGCATCGATCCCTATGACGGAGGAGCGTATTTTGAGGGCAGGAGCGAGGAGGAAGCCTACCGCAGATATTTCGAGTCCATCCTGGAAAATATTTCCGTGTTCGATGATTTCGATGTGTACGGTCATCTGGACTATATCGTGCGCTACGGACCGAATAAGGATAAATTTTACAGCTATGACAGATATGCCGATGTGATCGATCCCGTCCTGATAAAGCTTATATCAATGGGAAAGGGGATCGAGCTGAACATGGGAGGGCTGAAGCGCGGTATGCGCTTTCCAAATCCCTGCCCGGAGATCATCAGGAGATACAAAAGCCTCGGGGGAGAGACTCTGACCCTCGGTTCGGATGCCCACGAAAGCCGCGATGTTGGCTGCTTCTTTGATGCGGGAGTCGATATATTGCGGGTCTGCGGGTTTGACAGATATTGTATTTTCAGAAACAGAGAGCGTTTTTTTATAGATTTATAGGAGCCTGTCTATGAGATTGTTATTTACTCTGGATGAAAAGGATTATGGCGAAGATTTTCCCGTCATACAAAAGAAGGCTGTGAGAGCCGTAATCAAAAAGGATGGACTGATCGCGACACAGAGAAGCGCTGCGGGGGAGTACAAGCTGCCGGGAGGCGGCATGGAACCCGGTGAGAGCGAGATACAGGCTCTGGCTCGTGAGGTCAGGGAGGAGACCGGTCTTATCATAAGGCCTGAGACTGTGCGCGGGATCGGCGAGATCCTGGAACTTCGGGAGGATATTTTCGAGAAGGGTAAAAAATACGAAGCCCACTCCTATTATTACAGTGTGGAGGTCACGGGGGAGGAGGTACCCCTTTCAATGACGGACAGTGAGATCGCTGCCGGATATCATCTCGCCTGGGAAAAGCCGGAGGTGATCATAGCAGAGAACGAGCGTATCATGGATACGAAATGGAAGCTGAGAGATACCAGGTTTTTGAAATTTTTAGAGAAAGAGAGACCATGAAAAAAATAGACATATCGGGAAACTGGAAGATGGACAGTGGAGATCTGATCCGGCTTCCGGGCACGCTGTCATACCGCAGGAGTACCGCGAAAAGTGACAGATCAGATTACACGACGCTGACTGATCCCTACGAATTTACCGGCGAGGTTTTTTTCAATAAAAAGATAAAGCTGGAAAAAGTGGGAGAGAACGAGCAGGTTTTCTTAAATTTGGAGAGGACCCGCATCTCAAAGGTTTTTGTGGACAATGTGCCCGTGGGGAGCAATGACAGCTTCGTGGCGCCGCATGTCTATAACCTGACAGAGTTCGTCCGGGGAAAGGATCGCTTCGACCTGACCATCTCCGTAAAAAATATGGATTACAGGTCAAAGGGCGGACACATGACATCTCCCGACACCCAGACCAACTGGATCGGTGTGACGGGGGAGTGCAGTCTCAGATTCTGCGAAGATTTTTACATTTCCGATTTGCAGGTGTATCCCGATGCGGCAAACAGAGAGGTGACAGTCCGCGGCGTGCTGCACGGCACAAGCTGCGCGTTCACCGAGATCACACTGACGGAACATGACAGCACCGATGTCCTCGCTGTCCTCCTGCGGGACGAACTGCGCGCCGATGCGGACGGCAGCTTTGCGGTCACACTCCGCCTGCCCGATTCTGTCCGCCTTTGGAGCGAATATGACCCCGCGCTCTACTGCCTGAGATTGGATGATGCGGAAGCAGTCTGCTTCGGTCTGCGCGATTTCAAAGCCTGCGGCGACCATTTTGAAGTGAACGGCGTACCGACCATGCTCCGCGGCAAGCACGACGGTCTGGTTTTCCCGCGCACCGGTGCCGCTCCGACCGACGTCGAAACCTGGCTGAATGTGTTTCACACCATGAAAGACTGGGGCATCAACCACTATCGCTTCCATACATGCTGCCCGCCGGAAGCGGCATTCACCGCGGCGGATCTCACAGGCATTTACATGGAGCCGGAGCTGCCCTTCTGGGGGACGGTTCACGCGCTCGACGACAAGGACTGCAACCCCGATGAACAGGCATATCTTGTGCGCGAGGGTCT
>CALFUE010000029.1 GCA_937916345.1 uncultured bacterium | reverse complement strand
CATCATATCGTTAGATTTTAACACGCAGCCGATTAGATGTCAAACGACAGAAACTTTTCCTTTTATTTACAAAAATTTCATAATTTCGACACATCAAGTTCATATCGGAGTGCTAGAGTAGCATCATGGAGTGATTAAAAGTTAACAACTTTTTCATTTTCATAACTCTCCCCCTTTTCCGACCGATATTGATCGGTCGGTTTTTTACTATTCTAGAACAAGAGCTTAAAATCCTTTATATCCATGCAGTCGTGAACCAACAAAAAGGTTTCCATGTCAGAGATGATGCCGAGGCATATGTCAGGCCTTGAAAATGTCGCTGTACCGATGGATACAAGAGATGCCCCTGCAAGTATCATCTCCAGAGCGCTCTCCGCGTCGTCCACTCCTCCTCCGCCGATTATGGGTATATCAACAGCACGGCTCACCTGATAGCACATGCGAACCGCCACGGGATGTATGGCCGGACCGGATAAGCCACCTGTGACATTGGCGAGGACAGGTCTTCTCTTATTCACATCTATCTTCATTCCGGTTATGGTATTAATGAGAGAAACCGCATCCGCTCCCGCTGCCTCCACAGCCTTCGCTATCACGGTGATATCCGTCACATTGGGGGACAGTTTCGCGATAACGGGCTTTTTTGATATTTTTTTTACGGCGCTCACCACGCCGGCCGCAGCCTCCGGGTCAGTGCCAAAACCGATACCACCCTCCTTCACATTGGGGCATGAAATATTCAGCTCAAACATGTCCACGGGCTCGTCGTTCAGCCTCTCCGCCACCTGCACATACTCATCCACGGTATGACCGCAGAGATTCACAATCTTTACGGTGTCAAAATCCGAGAGAAAAGGAATATCTCTCCCGGCAAAAACCTCCGCTCCGGGATTCTGCAGTCCTATAGCATTAAGCATGCCCGATCTGGTCTCCGCGATACGGGGTGCATCATTTCCTTCCCAGGGAGTGATGGACACACCCTTCGTCACTATGCCGCCGAGCCTGTTCAGATCAACAAACCCGGAGTACTCCATACCCGAGCCGAATGTTCCTGACGCCATAACTATAGGATTTTTGAAGGTCTTTCCCAGAAAATCAACACTCATATTCATAGCAGTACCTCCGAAGCATCAAATACAGGTCCTTCCGTGCATATACGAGCATTGTTGACATTTGAATGGGGATCCTTGTGTTTTGTCCTTACTACACATCCCAGGCAGGCGCCGACACCACAGGCCATATGCTCCTCCAACGATACAAAGGCGGGAATTCCCTTCTCCCTCGCGAAGGCCGCCACGGTGGAAAGCATAGGTTTCGGACCGCAGGCGTAAACCACATCTCCGGTAACGGAGGCGGTGTTTATGGCGTCCATGACATTGCCCCTGACGCCCGCGTAGCCGTTTTCCATTGCTATGCATATCCTCCCTCCGGATGCCTCGAATTCATCATATAAAAACAGCTCCCTGCGGTATCCTATGACGATGGTTCTATTTGAATTTTTCAGACTTTTGGACAATTCAAGGAGCGGCGGTATACCTGCCCCTCCGCCAATTAAAACAGGATCATGGTACTTTTCTTCATCCACGGGATAACCGTTTCCTAAAGGCCCAATGAGTCGTACTATATCGCCTGTATGAAGTCTGGAAAGCTCCGCCGTACCGGCTCCTGCCACCCGGTAGACAAGCCTGATGGCGCCGTCTGCGTGATCTATCTCACAGAGCGAGACAGGTCTCGGGAGCAGCCTCGCGCTATCTCTGGAATATATACCCACAAACTGACCCGCCCGTGCCTCCGCGCTGATATCCCTGCAGGAGAGCCACACCGAAAAAATATCGCTGCTCAGTGGCTCCTGTCTAATGATTATCGATTCTTTGGAAAACATTCTGCTCATTTTATCCTACTGCCTGTTCAAGATCTTTTTTCATATCAAGTACCGCAGCCCTCGATGCCTCAGCGAAATTTTTCGCTCCGTAGGAAGCGTATTTCTCGTTTTTGTAAGCTGCTATTATGCCGCGGGAGGAATTTACAATACCCCCTCTTCCATTCTTGTCAAAGAAACCTGCCAGCTCCCTTGCTCCCGCTCCCTGAGCGCCGTAGCCCGGAATCAGGAAGAACATGTGCGGAAATTTAGCTCTGAGCTCCTCTCCCATCTCAGGGTAGGTAGCTCCCACGACCGCAGCCACATCTGAATAACCGCAGCTTCCAATCAATTCCTCGCCCCATTTCTCAATGAGCCTTGCCACATGCTCGTATACCGGTATTCCTTCAATATTCATATCCTGCAGCTCTCCGGACGATGGATTGGATGTCTTGCACAGGACGAAGATCCCTCTGTCATGCGTCTTGCAGATGTCCGTAAAGGGCTTTATCGCATCCGACCCCATATAGGGATTGATGGTAACAAAATCCGTATCAAATGGCTTTATCTCTTCATTTCCCACCTGTATCGAGCCTATATGTCCCACGGCGTACTGCCCTGCTGTGGAACCTATATCGCCCCTCTTTATATCTCCTATGACCACGAGACCTTTATCATGACAGTAGTCTATAGTTCTTTTGTAGGCGGCCACTCCCGGGACTCCCAAAGCCTCATACATAGCTATCTGTGGCTTTACCGCCGGGATCAGGTCACAGGTCTTGTTCACTATCTCCTTATTGAACAGGAAAAAACTCTCAGCCAGAGCCTCGAGTGTGGAACCGAACTTTTCCTCGCTCTCTTTTCTGATATGGTCGGGTATCATGGAAATCTGCGGATCCAGTCCCACCACTATCGGTGCTTTTTTTTCGTCAATCTTTTCAATCAGTTTGTCTATCATTTCCCGTCTTCTTCCCAGTAAACTGTCTCTCCTGCCGCGATTGTACTGATCACACGACCGAGGAGCTTTCTCTTGTTAAACGGTGTATTTCTGCTCTTTGATTTGAACTTGTGCTTGTCCACGATCCACTCTGCATCGGGATCGAATACCACCACATCCGCAACGCTTCCGACGCTCAGACTTCCTGCTTCGATACCAAGGATCTTTGCGGGGTTTACGCTCATCTTTTCAACCATCCCGGAAGGCGTAAGGATTTCTTTCTTTACCAATTCGGTATAGATGAGGGATAACGCCGTCTCCAGACCTACTATTCCAAAGGGAGCATTCTTCATGCTCTCGTTCTTATCGCCTAAAGTATGAGGTGCGTGATCCGTGGCTATACAGTCTATTATACCGTCCCTTAATCCCTGCCTCAATGCCTCCACATCCTTCTTCGTACGGAGCGGAGGATTCATCTTGAAGTCCACCATATTGTGTCCCTCGGGAATATCATCACTGGTGAGTATAAGGTGATGCGGGGTCACCTCGGCTGAAAATCCCGCCCCATGCTCCTTCGCAAATTTGATTATATTGACAGACTGGGCTGTCGAGCAATGACAGAAGTGAACCTTTGCACCGACAGAGGCCGCCAGCATGCCGTCGCGGGATATCATCACATCCTCCACGATATTTTTTATTCCGGGAAGATTCAGCCTCAGGGCATTGTCGTCAGCGTTTACCACGCCGTTCGCCCTTAAATTTATGTCCTCGCAATGATCGAGGAATGGCAGTTCCAGATCCTTAAGCACCCTCAGGGCACGAAGCATCACTGCCGCGTTCATCACGGACTTGCCATCCTCGGAAAATGCGATACATCCCTGAGCTGCCATCTCTCTGATATCCGAGAGTTCTTCACCCTTCATATCCTTCGTGACGCAGCCTGTCTGATATATATGGATCTTTGACAGGGACTCCGCCTTGTTCATCACATAATTGTATTCATCAATATTATCGATGACCGGCTTTGTGTTAGGCATGGCCACTATCGATGTATAGCCTCCCGCCGCTGCTGCCGCGCTGCCGGACTCCACATCTTCCTTTTCGGTCTGTCCCGGATCACGCAGATGCACATGCATATCCACAAGCCCCGGCATGACCCACTTGCCCTTCGCATCGATCACCCCGGCCTTTTGAGCTTTAATGCTCTTTGCGACCTTTGCTATCTTCCCGTCCTCGATCAGTATATCCATGACCTGATCGATATCATTTACAGGATCTATGACCCTGCCCCCCTTGATCAAAATCGACATATCACCCCTCCTTAAGTCTCCTCTGCTGTATCTGAGGCCGCATCGCTGTTTTCTCCGGCCTCCTCAAGCGCCCTTCTCTTTTCGCGCTCCAGTTCCTCTATATACTCAGCCTCCTTTAACCTCGTATCAAGAAATGTCTTTTCCCTGAGTGCCGCCTCGTCCGACGGATGATTCGCTATATATGAATCCATCAGCCGGCCGGCACTCTCAAAGTCACCTGTATACTCAGCGCAGACCAGCTCTCCCAGTATAAAGGAATCGTCCGGCAAATAACCTGACGTCTCCGCTGCTTCATACAGCGAGAGCGCCATCTCATAATCTCCCATCCAAAATCTGCACTCAGCCATGTCTGCCCTGTCGTCGGGCTCAGGTTCAGAGAGCTTCCCGTAATATTCCATGGCTGCCTCGTACTCACCGCTGATATAATAAACCTTTGCCATGGATCTGATATATGAAGGATCATCCTCGTCACCCTTTACGGACAAAGCCTTATCCAGGTATTTGGAAGCCTCATTCTCATGTCCCGATCTCATCAGATTCTGATATATGGTGGCGTAAATATCAGCTGAATCGCCGGAGAGCTTTACCGCGTCATCATAATAATCGGCGTAGTCCTCCTCACCCGTCAGGATCTTAAGATTTCCCATCAAAAGCAAAGCTTTTCCATCCTTTTTGTCATAGGTGATCAGCGATGAGGCCAGCTCTTTTGCATCGTCAATCCTGCCCAAAGCCGTAAAGATGTCAATCTTGTAATAACAGATATCCTTCTCGATATTTCCAATCCTGCCGTTGGACAGAGCCAGAGCCTTGTCGAACGCGTTTAACGCTTCCGGGTAGGCGTGGTCGTGCATGAAATTGAGACCTATCTGCCTGTAGAGCACCTCATTTTCCCTGTCCTCAGCGTTCCCGCAGCCGGTCAGGAATACGACCATCACAGCTGCTATCAAAATTTTTTTTATAAATCCTCGCATATTTTAAACCAAATGTTAAGATACCTCCGGGCAATCAATGCCGGAGGTACCTCTTACGCAAAATAATCTACATTTGCGCCGCTCAGCGCATACGCCGTGCCTGCGCCCGAAGCCGTATATCCTGTGTAGGAATTCGAGAACTCTGAGGCTATCTGATTATACTGTCTGTTTGCAGTGACAGCTTCCTGAAGCCTCATCGCAGTATCATCCGGGTCGATCCTTGCATCCGGATATCTGACAGGCACTGCCGCCCCGACGCGCTCACTGGTTGAGACCGCGCCCACGCGGTTCATGCTCTCGACGAATGCATCTGAGACACGGGATTCATTGTTTACGGCATACTGAAGCGGCTTTACAGAAACATCATTTCCGATGGCCGCCGTGCCTCCTATTGCCATGCTCATCCTCTTATCACCTGACCTTTCTATCATATGCCGACTGTACAGAAAGCACTGCACGGGAGTCGAACCCGCCTCCTCAGCTTGGGAAGCTGATATACTACCGATGTACTAGCAGTGCAAATCAACAATATAATTATACAATATCACCTGTATTTTTGCAACAAAAATCACTTGTAGCTGCCATATTTATTTGAGGCATTCCACAATATCCACTCCTCGTAGCCCGCATCCGTAACGGCGCGGATCTGCTCGTTTATCTGCGCTTTTTTGTATTCTATATGTCCCTTTACCCAGGTTGCGGTAAAAGCCTGCAGCCATGGGCGCACCACGGCAAGTCTCTCCCCGTCGGTCTCTTCCGCCACCTCTGAGGCATTCTTTAAGGCGCTGTAAACGGTGTCATAGGGATAAGCGTCCGGAACGCTCAATCCAAAGGATCCCGAAGCGTAATGCGACGGATATATCATGGGACTGACCACATCTATCTGCCTGATGATCAGCAGGTAATCCTGCCCCACCAGCTTCTTGTCAATATCACTTCCTATCACGGTTCCAAAGAGATCGGCACCAACTATGATCCGGTGTGAGTGAAGCCTCTCTGTCATATAGTCAAAAAACTCTGTCAATATCTCTGTTTTAGTGTTTTCATCCAATTCTATTCCGTAATCCGCCTGATCGGCGTCCGTTCCCACGGGAAACCGCACATAGTCGAACTGTATCTCGTCAAAGCCTGCCTCGCCCGCCGCCTCGGCATAGGTTGCTATATGCTCCCAAACTACTTTGTCGCAAGGGTTGACCCAGGCATTTCCCGCCCCGTCCGTGACGGGTTTTCCGTCACCCTTTAACAGAGCCTGCTCAGGAGAATTCTCGGCAAAGACGGGATCCTTGAAACATACTATCCTCGCTATCGTATATATTCCGTGATCCTTCAGTTTTGCTATCAGAGCGTCGATATCCGAAATATAGCTTTTGTTTTCCCCGGCGGAATAAGTGATCTCCCCCATGTCGTTCTTCAGATCTATGACGACGGCGTTCAGATCTGTCTCATCTATCAATTCTATCAGCTCATCCATCTTTGAGCTGCCTGCGACGGGACCGGTCACATATATGCCCTTTACCCTCGTGTGGTTCTCCTGCCAGTCCGAAAGCCATTCAGCCTCATCTGCCCCGGGATCCTCCTTTTCTTCCGGCAATGGCGTATCCGCAATTTCGGACGTTGGCTCCTCTGTCACCTCCGATATCGTCGCGGGCATATCCTCAGCTTCGGATGTCAGCTCCTCTATCACCTCGGGCACAGCCTCCTCCGAAGGCTGCGTTTCCGGAACTTCCGTAACGATCATGGTATTCTCCGCGCCACAGCCCATGACTGCCAGCGCTATCACTATCCAGCTGTTTTTAATAATAAGCTTTTTCAACATCCCAGATTTCTCCTGATGTAATCAACAAGTACTTTTGCAGCTTTTTTGTGGCTCTCATAACCGGGATGCATGTGCGCGCCGTACTCCTGATCCGATGTGTCAGGAAGATTTATAAATTTCACCGATGCATCACCGGATTCTCTCACATATCTGTTCACGCCCTCGGAGAGCACGGGAGTGAGGCCGTAACCCAGCATACCATACACCCAAAGGATTTGTGAGGATGGATAATAGCCTCGAAGCTTTTTTAGGAAACCGGTCTGAGCCGCGATGACTTTTTCCGCGTCCTCCCTGTTGTAAGAACCGTCAGGCTCCTTTCTCTGCTTGCAGACTGTCCCGTCCGGGATGGTCATGGGCGGCTGCTCGAAAGCGCTGGCGTCATTTGTGCCCAGGTTTACGATAACGATATCGGGTTGAAAATTCCCCGGCTCAAAGGGCTTTGAGGCACCGATGGACTCATTGAAGGAGCCTGTGGCGAGTCCGCATACCGGATCGTAAACCTGGGGTATATTGTGACGTATATCATTATCCCAACCGCAGTAAACCCCCCAGCCTCCCTGGGATATGATTCGTATATCGGCATCAAGCTCCTTTGAGATGATATTCGCGTAATGTCTGCTGCTGCTCATATACATCGCAAGCCACTCAGTATCACTCGCGGCGCCGTAGGTTCCCTCACCTGATGTTATTGAATCACCGATGAACTCGATCTTTAATTTCTTATGCGGGATTGGCTTGAAGCTGCCGTCTGCGTAGATGCCCTTTATCAGCGTTTAATCGTTGCTGTCCTTTGTCGAATGTTCCCCCGGCAGGATCGCCGCCCGCTGGCAAAGTGGCGTTATACTGCTCTTGTAATTCAGCCGGTACAGGCTTTCCCTCCATCTTCGCCCGTTTGTACTGGATTTTTACCTGCAATGTGGAAAGATTTTTTTTGAGCGTTTTATATACTTTTTGTGCCTGTTTATAGGCTTTTTTTGTCCCTAATACAAACGA
>CALFUE010000028.1 GCA_937916345.1 uncultured bacterium | reverse complement strand
AAATTATCAACTTCAATGCGAAACAGTTGGAACTGAAGGAAATCAACATCTTGGTTTTCTGATTCCGATTGACTACATTGACGGACTGGAAAGCATTGAATTGACAGAAGTTCTTATTCCCGGTGAGGATGAAGAAGACACTGAAGTTTTCAGGGAAAGATATTTTGCATCTTTTGATTCCAAGGCATATGGTGGAAACATTGATGATTATTTGGAAAAGACCAATTCCCTTGAAGGTGTTGGAGCAACCAAGGTTACACCAGTGTGGGATGGTGGTGGAACAGTCCTTCTGACCATCATTAACAGTGAATATGCTGCTGCATCATCTGTTCTTGTAAACCAAGTGCAGGATGTGATTGAGGTCAGATAATGGAAAATAAGCATGAAGAGTTTAAAGATTTCAAGGAAGGAAGCTACGAAAGTCACACATGACATTAACAGTGTGTGGCATACCAAGTATAAGGATGTAGAGATTGGATATATCTACACTCACAGTCACAAACCAGATAGCCCTTCGTATATGTACATCTTCCAAAACCATGGATTTGACAGTTATGAATTCCTCGGGAAATTCCCTACCGCTGATAGGAGGTGACGAAATGAATATGGAAGAAAAATTGGCTGCATTGCCCTATAGCTATGATGATTTCGTCAGATTTACTATGCAATGCATAGAGCAAGTGAATGGGGTTAAGGAAGCGATAGACAATCAGTTTCGATTGAAGCCGGACTCGGACACAAATGACATCACAAAGGTAGTGGTGGATTTTCTCGGCTTGAAAGAACCGCTTGAACTTGTCGATGACGATGATGACTTCTATGCCGGAGCAGTCGAAACAGCTACACGGGCAGGGAATATGGTGAGAGTGGCGTATTAATGATTCCAGTGCAAAAAACCATCCCACACGTCGTGCTTGCATGTAAGTGGGGGGATTCGCAGAGATTTGCAGTAGAAGGTGCTTCGCACCGCAAATCTCGCGCCAAGTCCGCTGGGGGCGAACTTGAATTTTCACGTACAAAAATAATTCGTATCTGTTCCTGCTTGTTGAATCACTTATGTACGGCCTGGGAAACAAGTGCTTCGGCCTGTACTGAACAATTATAATAATTCTACTATTTTGATCTTTTCATAGCAAGAATTTTTATTTTGACCCGCCCAAACACGAATATCGTAGTGATTTTTGCCAAAAAATCACGGGAGATATGAGTGTTTGAGCAGCACATTGCACACAACGTGTGCGTGCTGCGTATCATAGTCGGGGGCAAAATACCTTTTGACCCCGACATCATTATATACTATAATGCGAGGGTCATAAGCCCCTCGCTATGACAGAAAATCTGTAATAAAAGGAGCGGTAGCATGAAAAATTTATATTTGCTGGGGCACCCTGTGGCACACAGCCTGTCCCCAAAGATACACAATACTGCCTCTCAGATACTCGGACTGAATTACCACTATGAGATCATGGATGTGACAAAGGAGACGCTCCCCGAAGCCCTCTCAAAAATAAAGGAGTCGGATTGCGCAGGCTTTAATCTCACCATGCCGCTAAAAACCGCAATAATCCCTTATCTGTCCAGACTCTCTCCCCAGGCTTCGCTCTCAGGCTCGGTAAACACAGTCCTTGTCACATCGGAAGGCCTCGAGGGATACACCACGGACGGCGCAGGCTTTTTTGAGTCGCTGATCAACGGCGGGCTGGATATAACAGGCAAAAGCATGGTGATACTCGGCGCGGGAGGCGCGGCAAATTCCATAGTTACAGAGGCCGCATTCCGCAAACTCTCGCACATCTTCGTCTACAAGAGAAAAAATTCCACCTTTGAAGAAGTGCGGAATTTCCTTTCCATGATATCAGAAAAAACGAATATGCCGATCGAATTAAAGGATATATCAGACAAAGCATCCCTCAAAGCGGATATAGCCACATCTCACCTGCTGGTAAATGCCACCAATGTTGGAATGGCTCCTGATACCGGTTCAACCTTAATCGACAGGAATATGTTTTGCCCCGGTCTTACCGTGGCAGACATAATCTATAACCCCCTTGAGACCAGGCTCCTGCGGGAGGCGCGAGAATCAGGCCTTGATACATACAACGGCACCCACATGCTGCTCTATCAGGCTGCCACAGCGTACCGCCTGTGGACAGGCTGCGACATGCCCATTCCTGAAATAAAAAAGGTGCTGTTTTAAGCCCGGCTTACTCAGCACCCTTTCCCTCTAACACTATCTCAATGGTCCTCAGCAATATCTGAAAATCAAGAGCCAGCGACCAGTTCGTGATATATTTGGTATCGAGCCGCACCACCACTTCAAAATCCGTGATGCCCGACCTGCCCGACACCTGCCACAGACCTGTGATACCCGGCTTTGCCGAAAGTCTGGCCTTGTGGTGCATCTCATATTTCTGAAATTCCTCTACTGTAGGCGGGCGCGTGCCCACCAGACTCATGTCTCCTATCAGCACATTAAAAAACTGAGGAAGTTCATCGATGGAATGTTTTCTCATGAAGTGACCCACGGGTATGATCCTCGGGTCATCCTTCATCTTGAACATCAGACCATCCATCTCGTTTTGATCCATGAGATCCTTTTTTCTGTCCTCAGCATCGGCATACATGGATCTGAATTTATAAAGCCTGAATTTGCGCCCGTTCTTCCCAACTCTCTCCTGCGTGAAGAACACCGACGCATGGGACTGGACTCTGATTGGAATGGCAAAGATAAGAAAAGCGATAAGACAGAAGAAAAGACCAACTATAGATCCCATTATGTCTACCACTCTCTTTATGGCGGCCTGAAAGGGTGATATCACATGCATACTGTTTGTGACCACCAGGTAATCGCCGCAGTTTTCGATCAGATTTCCTACAGGCAGATCGTTTGAGTTTATCAGGCTGTAGTGGACCGTGATGCCCATGTCCATCAGCTCCTGTGAAAACATCGCCCCGGTCTCCATATTTCTCCAGGAAAGGAATATCTCATCCACCACATTTAACCTGACATACTCGTAAAAGGTGTCTGCGTTCGCTACCACGGGAAAGCCGCAGATCGCCTCCCCCACTCTGTTCTTATCGATCACCACAACGCCTACAATAGCGAATTCATGCCAGGGATCTGAGTTGAAATTATTTACGATATCGCGAACTGAGTCATCCCCCGAGACTATCAGCATGCGGGAGCGATTTTTCGCGTGGAGCATCCTGCGTCTCACGAAGCTTTTTAATACAAGGCGCCCGATAAAGACAGCCACGAAGGAAAGTCCGAGGTAGACCATGAGCACCCATCTGGAAAAGCCGAGGGTCTGTCTGGTAAAGGTCAGGTAGAGATTGACGCCGGCGAATTCTACCAGTGAAAAGATCAGTACGGAACGCACTTCCTGAAATACACTTCTGCGGATCACACCGCTGTAGCTGTTCAAGAGCAGTACCTGGCAAAGCGCGATCACCACAAAGATCGCCGCGAGGCGTACGTAGGAAACGCCCGTGTCAGGGGCGCCAAAGCCATATCTGGTGAGATAGGCCAGCGCCAGAGAGAGCATTATCATACATATGTCACATATCATAAAATCCAGGTGTTTGAGCCACCCCGAACCGGATTTTTTATACATTTCTTTCCTCTTTGTATTTGGATTTTTTCCCCCGACCATGATACGCAGCACGCACACGTTGTGTGCAATGTGCCCTTGTATCATTATAAACTATTACTTCCTTGCGTCAAACAATTTATTGTGATACACTTTTTAAGGTTTGTACGTTATCGACTACTGTTCACGGTACGGTACACTTGCCACTCGCGATGGATATCAGCTGTGATTATTAAGAATAAGGAGAATCCAAAATGAGTTTCACATACCTGCGGCAGCTGCCGAGCCCGGGAGCGATCAAGGAAGAATACCCCATGACTCCCGGGATGAAGGAGATCAAAAAAAAGCGCGATTCTGAGATCTCAGACATCATCACGGGAAAAAGCGATAAATTCCTGGTAGTCATAGGACCCTGCTCCGCCGACTCCGAGGAGCCTGTGATCGAATATGTCCACCGCCTGGCAAAGGTTCAGGAAAAGGTGCGGGACCGCCTCGTCCTGGTGCCGCGCATCTACACAAACAAGCCCAGAACTACAGGCGAAGGCTATAAAGGAATCGCCACCCAGCCTGATCCGGAGAAGGCTCCTGACATGATCGCGGGGCTGATCGCAGTGAGAAATATGCATCTGCGCGCCATAAGAGAGACAGGTCTGACCGCCGCCGACGAAATGCTCTACCCCGAAAACTGGGAATATGTATCCGATCTCCTCTCCTATGTGGCCATCGGTGCCCGCTCGGTGGAAGATCAGCAGCACAGGCTGACAGTCTCAGGCTTCGATGTCGCAAGCGGCATGAAAAACCCCACCAGCGGCGACTTTTCGGTAATGCTGAATTCCGTTTTCGCGGCACAGCACCCGCACCACTTCACCTTCAGGGGCTATGAGGTAAAGACTTCCGGAAACCCGCTGACGCACGTGGTTCTGCGCGGCGCGGTCAGTAAGCACGGAAACACAGTTCAAAACTACCACTACGAGGATCTTATCCGCCTCCACGAAGAATACGAGAAAAGAGAGCTTATCAATCCCGCAGCCGTCATCGACTCAAACCACTCCAACTCCGGAAAAAAATACGAGGAGCAGATCCGCATCGTGAAGGAAGTCCTCCACAACCGTGAAATCTCTCCACAGATCAGATCGCTGGTAAAAGGATTTATGATAGAGAGCTATCTGCTCCCCGGCGCCCAAAAAATAGGTGACCACGAGTTTGGCCGCTCCATCACGGATCCGTGCCTTGGCTGGAAGGAGTCCGAAGAGCTGATCTATTACATCGCAAACAGCGTCTGATCAGCGGTTTCTTCTCAAGCCCCGGGGATAGTGATTCTTTACCACTCCCCCGGTGGCCTTTCCCCATCCCAAAGACAATCCCTCGAAAGCTGCGATCCCCCAGCCCTTTACATCCTTATCGCAGGGTATGGAATCTCCTGCCAAGAACGCGTAAGGATCTGCCATATCAAATACTTTTTTTATATCACCCGGACTTAAGTATAAAGCAAGAGCGTGATCGGGCTCAAACCTGTCTTTTTTTATGGTTCCAAGCTTCACTCCGTTTCTCAACACCCGAAGGCTCATGCCTCCGGTATCAAAGGGAGTGAGAGCAGGCTCATCCTTTCCCGCGATAAGCCTCCCGTCAGGCAGGGTGATGCCACAATCTTCAAAAAAATCATCGAGAAGCTTATTTTTTTTGCATTTATACGAATTAAAGGGGCTCCGGTTATATTCGCCCCTCTTTTTTAATTTTGCCAGGAAATGTCCCTCCCCATCCTGTCTGTGAGGCCAAACGCGGTAGGTGCCGGCATCCTGGTATATCCCCGGGGAGAGATTTCTCTTTATATACTCAGGCGCCTCATCGCACCTCTCCATCTCCGGAAATTCCGAGAGAATATAATTTATCATTTCCTCATTTTCACACACCTCAAAGGTGCAAGTGGAATAAACCATTATTCCTCCGGGCTTCAGCATCGGGATGGCGCAGCGCAGTATCTCCTTTGCCCTCTTTACGCAATATCCGATGTTGTCAAGAGACCACTGGGATATTGCCACCTCCTTGGTGCGGAACATTCCCTCCCCGCTGCAGGGAGCGTCTATCAGGATCTTGTCAAAGAAACAGCCAAAGGCATTGCACAGTTCCTCCGGAGTGTTTGATGTGACGATACAATTTCCTATGCCCATCCTTTCAACATTCTTCGAGAGGATCTTTGCCCTGCCGAAATTTATCTCATTTGAGACCAGAAAACCGGCGTCTTTCATCTTTCCGGCGATATGGGTGGTTTTTCCGCCGGGAGCCGCGCAGAGATCAAGCATGATATCCCCCCTCTCAGGCATAAGCAGCTCCGCTACAGCCATGGCAGAGGGCTCCTGCACATAAAAGGCACCGGCGTCGTGCAGCACGCTTTTTCCAGGATGTGAGTTCCCGTCTATATAAAAGCCGTCGGGACACCAGGGAACTTTATCGAGAAGCTCTATGTCCGTCAGCTCCTTAAATCTGTCTTCATTTATCTTTAGTGGATTTATTCTTAAAGCTTTTTTCAGAGATCTGTCGAATGAGCGCAGGAAAGCTTCTGTCTCATTACCGAGACATTCGCTCATCCTATTTAAGAAATCGTTGGGAAAATTAAAATCCATATGCCGGCGGCGGGACTTGAACCCGCACCCAAGCAATATGGACTAGATCCTTAGTCTAGCGC